>CAMDHS010000194.1 GCA_945898115.1 Comamonas sp. lk | reverse complement strand
GCCGACTTGCAGGCCCAGGCCCAGCTTCTGAGCCAAGTGCTGGCCGGGCAGGGCGTGCGCCGGGGCGACCGGGTGGCCATTGTCATGCCGCAGTGTTTTGAAACAGCCGTGGCCTATATCGCCGTGTTGCAAATGGGCGCGGTGGCCGTGCCCTTGTCCATGTTGTTTGGCCCTGAGGCGCTGGCCTTTCGCCTGCAAGACAGCGACGCACAAGTGGCTATTTGCCACGCCAGCGAATTGGAAGGCCTTCGCGCCACCGCCGACCAATGCCCCATGTTGCGCAGCGTGATCGTGGCTGGCGGGGCAGATGCTGCAGCCGTGTACGAGCCACAAGGCCCAAGTTTTATGGAGTTGGATTACCAGCAGTCGCTGGCCCGTGCGCCGCAGCGCTTCAAAGCCGTCAACACCTTAGCCCAAGACCCTGCCGTGCTGATTTACACCAGCGGCACCACCGGCAACCCCAAGGGCGCGCTGATCCCGCACCGTGCGCTGATTGGCAACCTGACAGGTTTTGTCTGTAGCCAAAACTGGTTTGGCTTTGACGCCGCCGCCCACCCAGCGCTGCCCTCGGCTTTGCCCACGGGCTCCAGCGCCGTGTTCTGGAGCCCGGCAGACTGGGCCTGGACCGGCGGGCTGATGGATGCGCTCTTGCCCACGCTCTACTTTGGCCGCGAGATCATTGCGTTTGGTGGTCGTTTCAGCCCTGATGCCGCGTTTGCGCTGATGGGCGACTGCGCCGTGACCCACACCTTTTTGTTTCCCACGGCGCTCAAGGCCATGATGAAAGCCTTTCCCGGCACCGCGCGGCGCACGGTGCGCCAGCAGTGCGGCTTGCAGTTGCAAGCCATCATGAGCGCGGGCGAGGCGGTGGGCGACGCGGTGTTTGGCTATTGCCAAAAGCAGCTCGGTGTGACGGTGAATGAGATGTTTGGCCAGACCGAGATCAACTACATCGTGGGCAACTGCAGCGTGTTTTGGCCGCCCAAACCCGGCAGCATGGGCATGGGCTACCCCGGCCACCGGGTGGCGGTGATTGACGCCGCTGGCCAAGAATGCCCAGTGGGCGAGCCCGGTGACGTGGCCCTGCACCGATATGACGTGCACGGCCAAAGCGATCCCATCTTCTTTTTGGGCTACTGGAAGAACCAGGCCGCCACCCAGGCCAAATTTACCGGCGACTGGTGCCGCACCGGCGACCTGGCGGTGCGTGATGCCGATGGCTACCTTTGGTACCAAGGCCGCAGCGACGATGTGTTCAAGTCGGCGGGTTACCGCATTGGCCCAGGCGAGATTGAAAATTGTCTGGTTAAACACCCGAGCGTTGCCAACGCCGCCGTGGTGCCCAAGCCCGACGCAGACCGGGGCGCGTTGGTCAAGGCCTATGTGGTGCTTTCGCCCGACGCCTTGGCCGCGCAGCAGGCCGCCGGGAAGCGGGGCTTGCAACAATTCCAGGCCCGCTTGACGGCGCAACTGCAAGCCCACGTGAAAGGCCTGCTGGCGCCTTATGAATACCCCAAGGAGATTGAGTTTGTAGACGCCTTGCCCATGACGACCACGGGCAAAGTGCAGCGGCGCGTGCTGCGCCTTCAAGAAGAGGCGCGCGCGGCCGAAGTCCAGCGCGCGACTGCCCCGCTATAAAGCCCCGATACACTCGGTTTTGCTCCAAATTTCAAGCCTTATTTCCACCATGAAAACCATCCAACTCGGCACCAGCGACCTGCACGTCACCCCTATTTGCCTGGGCACCATGACCTTTGGCGAACAGGTGGACGAAGCCACCAGCCATGCCATCCTGAGCCGCGCCTTGGAGCGTGGCGTCACCTTTTGGGATACGGCCGAGATGTACGCCGTGCCCCCGCGCGCCGAGACCTTTCAGGTCACCGAGACCTATATCGGCAACTGGATTGCCAAAAACCCGCACTTGCGCCAACAGCTCACGATTGCCACCAAAGTGGCCGGCCCCTCGCGCGGCATGCCCTGGGTGCGCGGCGGGTCCATGGATTTGACGGCGGCAGACATCGTGGCCGCTTGCGAGGGCAGCCTGCAGCGCCTCAACACCGACGTGATTGACCTCTACCAACTGCACTGGCCCACGCGCAACCTGCCCCTGTTTGGCATGATGGCTTTTGACCCGAGTAAAGACCGCGTGGTCACGTCCATGCACACCCAGCTTGAAGCGCTGGGGCAGTTGGTCAAGGCGGGCAAGGTGCGGGCGATTGGCTTGTCCAACGAGTCGCCTTACGGCATGTGCGAATTTGTGCACCTGGCCGAGCAACATGGCCTGCCGCGCGTGGCCACGGTGCAAAACGCCTACAGCCTGCTCAACCGCACCCATGAAAACGGCATGGACGAGGCCATGCACCACCTCAAGGTCTCGCTCCTGGCCTATTCGCCCCTGGCCTATGGCCTGCTGACCGGCAAGTACGACGCCAGCGGCATTACCGGGCCAGACGCACCTGCCAATGCGCGCATCACCCTGTTTGAATCCACCCGCAAGCAGCGCTGGGGCCGCCCCGATGCCTTGGCGGCTGCGCGCCGCTACAACGCGCTCGCACTTGCCAACGGTCTGACGCCCACCCGTATGGCGCTGGCCTATTGCTACACCAAGTGGCAGGTGGCCAGCACCATCATCGGTGTGACCACGCTAGCGCAACTGGACGAAGATATTGACGCGTATGGCACGGTGCTGGCGCCCGAGCTGATCAAGACGATTGACGCCGTTCGCTGGGAAATCCGCGACCCGGCGCTGTAAAACGCCGCTGCCGCCCGCGCGGCCAGGCGCGGGTCCAAGGCGGCGTTGAAACCTGGTTTACAGCGCGGCGAAGATGTCCGCCGCCGCTGCCACCGTGTGCGCAATGTCGGCATCGGTGTGCGCGGCGCTCACAAAGCCGGCCTCATAGAGCGCAGGCGCAAAGTACACGCCCCGGTCCAGCATGCCGTGGAACAGCGCGTTAAAGCGCTTGGCGTCGGTGGTCATCACCTTGCTGTAGTTTTGCGGCAGCTCGGGGAACAAGAAGAAGCCAAACATGCCGCCTTCGCTGTCGCCGCAAAACGGCACGCCAGCAGCTTGGGCCGCGCCCGTCAGGCCCGCCACCAGCTTTTGGGTTTGGCCGGCCAGCGCGTCATAAAAGCCGGGCTTGCTGATCTCGCGCAGCGTGGCCAGGCCGCAGGCGGTGGCAATTGGGTTGCCCGACAAGGTGCCGGCCTGGTAGACCGCGCCCAAGGGCGCCATGTGTTCCATGATGGCGCGCTTGGCGCCAAAAGCGGCCAGCGGCATGCCCCCGCCAATGACCTTGCCCATCACGGTGATGTCCGGCGCAAAGCCGGGAATCGCTTTGGCGTACACGCTTTGCGCGCCGCCCAGGGCCACGCGAAAACCGGTCATCACTTCGTCCAACACCAAGAGCGCGCCGTATTCGGTGCACAGTTCGCGCGCGCGGCGCATAAAGGGCGTGGCGGTGCGCACGAAGTTCATATTGCCGGCAATCGGCTCAATCATCACGCAAGCCAGCTCTTTGCCGTGCAGCACAAAGGCTTCTTCAAGCTGCGCCAGGTTGTTGAATTCGAGCACCAGCGTGTGCTGCACCACTTCGGGCGGCACGCCGGCGCTGGTGGGGTTGCCAAAGGTGGCCAGGCCTGAGCCGGCCTTGACCAAGAGCGCGTCCGCGTGGCCGTGGTAGCAGCCCTCAAACTTGATGAACTTGCTGCGCCCGGTGGCGCCGCGCGCCAAACGGATGGCGCTCATGGCCGCTTCGGTGCCCGAGCTGACCAGGCGCACCATGTCCATGCTGGGCATGTGTTTCAAGATTTCTTCGGCCAGCTCTACCTCGCGCTCGGTGGGCGCGCCAAAGGAAAAGCCCTCGGTCAGCGCTTTTTGCACTGCGTCCACGACCGCCGGGTGGCCGTGGCCCAAAATCATCGGGCCCCAAGAGCCGATGTAGTCGGTGTAGCGCTGGCCGTTGGCGTCCCACATATAGGCGCCCTGGGCACGGCTGATAAAGCGCGGCGTGCCGCCCACGGCCTTAAAGGCGCGCACGGGCGAATTGACGCCGCCGGGAATAACGGCGCTGGCGCGGGCAAAGAGTTCGAGGTTTCGGTCAGTGGCGGGTTTCATGGGGGCTTATGTCAAAAGTAAAGGGTTCATCGGATTCTTCAAAGTCTGCATCGTCGCCTTCGGGGTGGGCCCAAAACAGGCGGTCGGGCTGTACATGGCCCATGCCGGGGCGAAAGCCGCCTTCGAGGCTGCGGTCGAGGTAGCTCAGGGCTTCGGTCACCGCCTCGGTGAGTTCGGTGCCGGCCGCAATCAAGGCCGCCAGGGTGGCCGACAAGGTGTCGCCCGCACCCACAAAAGTGGCTTCAAGGCGCTCAAACTTTTCGCTGCACAGCACGGCGGTGCCCGAACACAGCACGTTATCAATGAAATGCTCGGGCAGGCTAATGCCAGTCACCAGGGTGTAAGGCACGCCAAACTCTTGCGCCGCTTTGGCAATATGAAGTGCGCTGGGCGCTTTGGGCTTGTCCCATTCGGGCAGCAGCCAGCGCGACAGCGTGCTGTGGTTGCCCACCAGCACGGTGGTCTGGGGCAGCATGAGTTCGGCGCAGGCGTCCAAATACTGGTCAATCTGGTCGTCTTGCCACCAGGCCAGGTCGGGCATGTAAGTCACCACCGGCACATCGGCCCAGTCCGAGAGCAGGGCGGCAATGGCGCTGAGGTTGTGCGGGTTGCCGACAAAGCCGATCTTGAACACGTCGGGCGGCACGTCTTCCAAAATCGTGCTGGCCTGGCTGGTGACGGCGTCGTCATCAAAGGCAAAGTGGTCCACGATCTCGCTGGTGTCGCGCACATAGGCGCCTGTTACCACCGGCATCGAATGCACGCCCACCGAGGCCAGGGCCACGCAGTCCGCCGCTAGGCCACCGGCGCCGCTGGCGTCATTGGCGTTGAACACCATGACGCTGGCAATCGGCCCGTCAAGCTCTTCTTCGTCAAATTCCTCCAGCACTTCGATGACGGCGGGTGCGGGGATGTCTTTTTTAGGGCTTTTCATGGTCTTGGCAGAAAAATGGATGCGACGCAAACCTTAAGCCATAGGCGCCGCGCCAGCCTTGCGATGGCGCGTGCTTATTACAATCAGCCGATTCTATTCTCAAGGTTTATGACGCTGTGACTGATACCAAAACTTGGATGTGCCTGATTTGTGGCTGGATTTACGACGAAGCGCTGGGCGCCCCAGACGACGGCATCGCCCCCGGCACCCTGTGGGCCGACGTGCCTATGAACTGGGTCTGCCCCGAGTGCGGCGCCCGCAAGGAAGACTTTGAATTGGTGCAGATCTAAGGTCAGACTTACAAGCTGAGGCTTGTTGCGCCGCCCGAAACAGGAGCGCGTCGGCCACCAGCCGCAGGCTACGGCTCTGGAGTGCTGGACGTTTCCACTTTTTTGACAAACCCTGAGTGCTATAAGGTGAGCGACGGGGTATGCCGCATTGTTGGCGCTCACGCGCAAGACCCTGGGCACGGTGCCGGTGTTGCGCGAAGCCCTGCAAGCGCTGCTGCCGGGACTGCAGTCCGCCTGGGTTTATGGCTCGGTCGCTAAGCAAACGGATACCGCCCAAAGTGACATCGATGTCATGCTGGTGGGTGAGGGCTTGCAGCTCAGTCAAGTACTTAGCGCCCTTGAGCCCGCCGAGGCCCAACTTGGGCGGAAAAT
>CAMDHS010000193.1 GCA_945898115.1 Comamonas sp. lk | reverse complement strand
CATGCGCGAAAGCCTTGTCGCCACCATCGGCCTGGGCGCCAACCTGGGCGACGCCCCGGCCACGGTGCGGGCGGCAGTGGCCGCCATTGCCGCGCTGCCGCAAACCCAGCTTTTGCGCGCCTCGCGCCTGTATGCCAGCGCGCCCATTGATTCGAGCGGGCCCGACTATGTCAACGCCGTGGCGCAGATCAGCACCACCTTGAGCGCCCCCGCACTGCTGGCCCAACTGCAAAACATAGAAGCCGCCGCCGGGCGCGAACGCCCCTACCGCAACGCGCCGCGCACGCTTGATCTCGATGTGCTTTTGTATGGTGACGCCCGCATCAGCAGCCCCACGCTGACCGTGCCGCATCCGCGCATGCAGCATCGTGCCTTTGTGCTGCTGCCCCTGGCCGAGATCGCCCCTGCTTGTGTCTCGGCCGAAGCACTGGCCGCCGTGCGGGACCAAAAGATCAGAGTCCTTGAAAATTAATTGGAATCTGACCCCAATTAACAATTTAGGTCCGCCCGATTTGGGACGCTACCATTCGCCATGGCCCAAGAATTTCACCTGACTGCATCTCTGCCGCCCGCCTTGGGCGGCGTACATACTGTTTTGGCCACGCCAGCGGGCGATATCAGCCTGTACCGCGCGCAGCCTCTGGGCACTGGTAATGGCCATGGTGGCCCGGTCTTGCTGCTGATCCATAGCGTGAACGCCGCCGGGTCGGCTGCCGAGGTCGCGCCCTTGTATGCGCATTACAGCCAGCAGCGCCCGGTGGTGGCCATGGAGTTGCCGGGCTATGGTTTTTCGGACCGCAGCGACCGGCCCTACACGCTGCGTCTGATGACGGACGCCGTACACGCGGTGGTGGCCCATTTGCGTGCAGGGCAGGGAGGGGCGCCCGTGGATGTGCTGGCGCTTTCGCTCACCAGTGAATTTGCAGCGCGCGCCAGCGTGGAGGCGCCAGACAGTATTTCGCGCCTGGCGCTGGTCAGCCCCACTGGCTTTAGCGGCAAGCGCCGACGCTATGGGCCTCCAGGTTCTAGCCGTGGTCAAGCCTGGTTGTTGCGCTTTCTGAGCCGCGAGAGATGGGTGCGGGGCGTGTACCGCACGCTGACGCGCCCGGGCGTCATCCGCTACTTTTTAAAGCGCACCTGGGGCAGCCCCGCGATTGACGAAACCATGTACCGCTACTGCGTTTTGACCACCCGCGAGCCCGGCGCCCGCTACGCACCTTTGTATTTTTTGTCGGCCTATTTGTTCAGCGCCGACATCAATACCCTGTATGAGGCGCTGACCTGCCCGGTGTGGATGTCCATGGCCACAAGAGGCGACTTTACCGACTACCGGGGCCGCGACACGGTGCAAGACCGCGCCCACTGGCACATCCACCTAATTCCGGGCGGCGCCTTGCCCTACTTTGAAGACCTGCCTGCGTTTGTGGGTCTGCTCGATCCGTTTTGGCAGGTGCAAGGGCAGAAGTAACCACGCGTGTCCTAGCCCCGCTGCTCGCGCGCCCTTAAACCCCCACCGGCTCGTGCGTCATGTCCAGGTGCAGCATGGTGCCGGTGTAGGGGTGTGCACGCGCCACGTCTTCGTCGAGCTCCACGCCCAGGCCCGGAGCGGTGGGCGGGATGATGTAGCCGTCTTGCCACTCGATGGGTTTTTTCAGGATTTGGCTGTGGAAACCCTTCCAGTCCAGAATGCTCTCTTGGATTAAGAAGTTGGGGCTGCAGGTGGCGAGCTGAATGTTGGCTGCGCCCACCACCGGGCCGCAGTACAGGTGCGGCGCGATTTGCACGTGGTAGGCCTCGGCCATGGAGGCGATTTTTTTGCCCTCCAGAATGCCGCCCACGCGGCCCAGGTTCATTTGCAAGATGGCGGCCGCGCCTTCTTCGAGTACGCGTACAAATTCCCACTTGGTGGTCAGGCGTTCGCCGCAGGCTACCGGAATGGTGGTGCCGCGCGCGACCTTGCCCATTTCGCGCTGGTTGTCGGGCGGAATGGGTTCTTCAAACCACAGCGGGTCGTATTTTTCCAGGCGCCGCGCCAGGCGGATGGCACCCGCCGCGCTCATTTGCCCGTGCGTGCCAAACAGCAAGTCGGCCTGGGTGCCCACGGCTTCGCGCAGCATGCGGCAAAAGGTTTCAGACCGGTCGAGTTCGGTCAGTGACAACTGGCGACCGTCATAAATCGAATACGGGCCGGCCGGATCGAACTTGAGGGCGGTAAAGCCCATCTTCAAATATTCAGCAGCGCGCTCTGCGGCCAGCACTGGGTCGGCGTAGACGTTGGTCTTGTCGCCTTCTTTGGGGTAGATGTAGGTGTAGCTGCGCAGCTTTTCATGCACCTGGCCACCCAGCAGCTTGTAGACGGGTTTGTTGACGTCTTTGCCCACAATGTCCCAGCAGGCCATCTCAATGCCGCTGAGAATTCCCATCATGGAAATATCGGGCCGCTGGATAAAGCCGCTGCCGTAGACGCTGCGCCAGATGCGCTCGATGTCATACGGGTCTTTGCCGACCACGCAGCGCTCCACCACGTCCTTGACCATCTGCTCAACCACGCTGGGGTGAAAGGGCAGGTTATAGACCTCGCCCAGGCCTTCGATGCCTTCGTCGGTCATGAGCTTCAAAAAGACAAAGTAGCGCCCGCCAAAGCCGGGCGGCGGGTTGCCTACGACAAAGGTTTTTACGTCGGTTATCTTCATGGTGTCTCCTCTTTTTTATAGACCGACGCTCAGGCCGCGCTGTTGATAATTTTGTATTCCAGGTAGTCCTGCAGTCCAAAGCGGCCCCATTCGCGTCCGTTGCCGCTTTGCTTGAAGCCACCAAAGGGCGAGCAATAGTCCTGGCCCGTGCCGTTGATGGACACGGTGCCTGCGCGCAAGCGCCGCGCCACCCGCTTGGCGCGCGCCACGTCGGCGCACTGGATGTAGGCGGCCAGGCCGTAGGGCGTGTCATTGGCAATGGCGATGGCGTCTTCTTCGGTGTCAAAGGGAATCATCACCAGCACCGGGCCAAAAATCTCTTCGCGGGCGATGCGCATCTGGTTGTTCACGTCGGCAAACACTGTGGGGCGGGCGTAAAAGCCTTTTTCGAACCCTTCGGGCCGTCCCAGGCCGCCGCACAGCAGGCGCGCGCCCTCGTCGATGCCAATCTGGATGTAGCGCTGCACGGTGTCAAACTGGCGCTTGGACGCCAAGGGACCAATGCCGTTGCCTTTGTCGGCGGGGTGGATTACCTTGACGGCGGCGCCCGCTTGGGCTGCAAATTCCACCGCCTGGGCGTAGACCGAGCGCTCCACCAGCAAGCGGGTGGGCGCGTTGCAGCTTTGGCCGGTGTTGCTCATGCATTTGTTCACGCTCCAGCGCACCGCCTTGTCGACCTTGGAGTCGGCAAAGATGATGTTGGGCGACTTGCCGCCCAGCTCTTGCACCACGCGCTTGACCGTGTCAGCTGCATGCTTGGCCACCGAAATGCCAGCCGCCGTGGAGCCGGTGAACGACACCAGGTCCACGTCGGGGTGGCTGCTCAGCACTGGGCCAATCAGCGGGCCGTCGCCGTAAATCAGGTTGAATACGCCGGGCGGGTAACCGGCCTCGTGCACAAATTCGGCCACCAGTTTGGCCGACAGAGGCGCGTATTCGCTGGGCTTGAGCACCACGGTGCAGCCGGCCAAGAGCGCGGGCGCGAGCTTGGAGACGATCTGG
Source organism: Comamonas sp. lk (assembly GCA_945898115.1). Classification (GTDB taxonomy): domain Bacteria; phylum Pseudomonadota; class Gammaproteobacteria; order Burkholderiales; family Burkholderiaceae_C; genus Allorhodoferax. The sequence goes on along the minus strand of CAMDHS010000193.1, from coordinate 2,027 downwards.
TTGAGCGGCCAGTTCCAGGGCGTGATCAGCACGCACACGCCAATAGGCTCGCACAGCAGCTCGCCATTGGGGCCGCTGCGACTTTCCCACGGGTATTCTTTGGCCGCTTCGAGCGTGGCCTTGATGTGGCCGGTGCCGCATTCGGCCTGGGCGTCATAGGCCCAGTCCCAGGGCGCGCCCATCTCGGTGCTCAGGGCTTGGGCCATTTCGGTGTAGCGGCGCTCAAAGGCGGCTTGCAGTTTTTGCAGCAGCTCGGTGCGGTGCGCCAGCATGGTTTGGCTAAAGCCCTCAAAGGCGTGGCGGGCGGCGGCCACGGCGCGGTTGGCGTCGTCTGCGCTGCCCATCATCACCTCGCCCACCACCGCTTCGTCGCCCGGGCTGACCACCGGGTGCACCGTGTGCGCGCCCAGCGGTTCAACCCAGGCGCCGTCAATGTAGAAATTGCAATGTGTCATGGTAATTTTTGCTCCCAAAAAAAGGTGTTCGCTGCGCTTAGGCCAGGCTGATCCAGGTGGACTTGGTTTGCAGGTAGGACAGCAGACTGTCCTTGTGTTTGTCGCGCGAGTTGCCGCTTTGCTTGTAGCCGCCAAAGGGCTGCGTCATATCGCCGTCGCCAAAGCAGTTAACCCAGATCACGCCGGCCTGCAGCGCAGCACTCATGCGGTGCGCGGTTTTCAGGTCCGCCGTCCAGACGCTGGCGGCCAGGCCGTAAACCGAGTCGTTGGCCAGGGCAATGGCCTCAGCCTCGGTGTCAAAGGCCTGCACGGACGCTACCGGGCCAAAGGTTTCTTCCTGCACGATGGCCATGTCTTGGCGTACGTGGGTGAACAAGGTGGGTGCGACATAAGCACCGGCGGCATTCAGGCCAGCGGGCAGCGCGGGCAGCACCTGGGTGGCACCTTGCTCCAGCGCGCGGGTAATGCGGGCCTGCACATTGGCACGCTGCGCCTGGCTGGCCAGCGGGCCCATGGCGGTGGCCGGGTCCAGCGGGTCGCCTGGTTGGTACAGGGCTGCGGCGCGCTCGACAAAGCGCGCCACAAAACGGTCGTGGATCGAACGGTGCACCAGCAGGCGCGAGCCGGCGTTGCAGACCTGGCCCGCGTTGTCCAAAATGCCGCCCACGGCGCGGTCCACCGCCGCATCAAAGTCATACAGGTCGGGCATGAAGATTTGCGGGCTTTTGCCGCCGGTCTCTAATGCCACCCGCTTCATATTGCTCTGGCCCGCATAGCCCAGCAGCAGCTTGCCCACGGCGGTGGATCCGGTAAAGGTGATCTTGTCCACGTCCATGTGCAAGGCCAGCGCTTTGCCGGCCTCGGCGCCCATGCCGTTGACCACGTTAAACACGCCGGCCGGGCCACCGGCGTCCACAAACAATTGCGCCAGGCGGGTGCAAGTCAGCGGTGCCTGCTCAGCCGGTTTAAGAACGACGCAGTTGCCCGCGGCCAAGATGGGCGCGAGCTTCCAGACCGCCATCAGCATGGGGTAGTTCCACGGCGTAATGGCGCCCACCACGCCCAGCGGCTCGTGCGTGATGGTGTGCAGCGCGCTCGGGTCGGTGTGGGTAACCGAGCCTTCGATCTTGTCAATGCATTCGGCAAAGTAGCGAATGGTTTTGAGCACCTCGGGCAGGTCGATATTGAACATGTCCGAAATCGGCTTGCCCATGTCCAGCGTCTCCAAGAGCGCCAATTCTTCGCTGTGCGCCTCCACCAGATCGGCCCATTTCAAGAGCACATCGGCGCGCGCACGCGGCGCCTGCTTGGCCCAGCGGCCATCGCGCCAGGCGGCAAGGCTTGAAGCCACCGCGCGGTCGATGTCTGCCGCCTGGCCGCGCGCCATGCGCGCCAGCAGCGCGCCGGTGGCGGGGTTAACGCCGTCAAAGGTCTCGCCCGCCAACGCCGCCACGGACCGGCCGTCAATAAACAGGCCGGTGGCAATGTCGAGCCGCGCGGCGCGGTCTTGCCAGTCTTGGTGGGTCAGGGTGGCGGTCATGGTGGGGCCTTGCTAGAAAAGAGAGTGGAGGT
>CAMDHS010000192.1 GCA_945898115.1 Comamonas sp. lk | reverse complement strand
CGCATGATCGCCGGACTCGAAGCTGCTGAACTTCCAGCAGACGCCATCGAAGTCGGAAGAATTGCAGACGCCTGGGGCGTCAAAGGCTGGTTCAAGGTGATCTCCTTCAGTCCTGAGCCTGAAGCACTTTTTTCATCCAAACGCTGGTTTCTTTTGCCAACCGAACGGGGTTTGAAAACCTTTGAAGGTGTGGCGCGTTTAGCCATCAAAGAAGCCAAAGAACACTCCGACACCGTGGTGGCCAGCGCCCATGATGTGCTCGACCGCACTGCCGCCGAGGCCTTGCGCGGCGCGCGCATTTTCGTCGCACGTTCTAGCTTTCCCACCGCCAGTACCGATGAGTACTACTGGGTTGACCTGATCGGCCTGGAAGTGTTCAACCGCGCCGATGAAGCCATGGGCACCGTGCGTGAGTTGCTGTCCACCGGCCCCCAAACCGTGCTGGTGATGGACTATATGCAAGACGGCAAGCTGCAAGAACGCATGATTCCCTTCGTCTCCGCCTTTGTGGACGACGTGGATCTGAAGGCGCGGCGCATTCGCGTCGATTGGCAGCTCGATTACTGAGCGCTCAAGCCATGCGCTTTGACGTGGTTACCCTGTTCCCTGAGCTTTTTGCCCCGTTTTTGACCACGGGTATCACCCGGCGCGCCTACAGCTCTGGCGCGGTGGATGTGCACCTGTTCAATCCGCGTGATGTGGCCAGCGGCAACTACCGCCGCGTGGACGACCGCCCCTTTGGTGGCGGCCCTGGCATGGTGATGATGGCCGAACCGCTGGACAAGACGCTCGACGTCATTGCCGCCGAGCGCGGACACCGGGCTAAAGTAGTCCTTTTTTCGCCCATCGGCCAGCCGCTGAACCACACGGTCGTGCAGGAATGGGCGAACAGCGACGGAGCCATTCTCATTTGCGGCCGTTACGAAGGGGTGGATCAGCGCTTTATCGACGCCCATGTGGACGCACAAATCAGCATCGGCGACTTTGTGCTTTCGGGCGGCGAGCTGCCAGCCATGGTGCTGCTCGACGCCGTGGCGCGCTTGCAGCCCGACGTTTTGAGCGACGCCGACAGCCACCACTTTGACAGCTTCAACCCGGCACTCGATGGCCTGTTGGACTGCCCGCATTACACCCGCCCCGAAGAGTGGGCGGGGCAGGGAGTGCCAGAGGTGTTGTTATCCGGTCACCACATCAATATCTCGCGCTGGCGCAGAGACGAGCAGCTGCGGCTAACCGTCCGCTACCGCCCAGATTTGATAGCGGCGGCGCGTGCAGCGGGCCTGTTGACGGTGAAAGACGAAGCCCTGTTGGCCAGCATTGCTATAATGACAGGCTAACCGATCCTCTGCCTGGCCAAATGACGCTAAGCGATTCTGCTCAGAAGACATGGTGCCAATGGTTGGCGCCGGCGCACGCAAGATCACGAAAGAAGCTATGAACCTCATCCAAATTTTGGAACAAGAAGAAATCGCGCGTTTGGGTAAAACCATTCCTGATTTCGCTCCCGGTGACACTGTCATCGTCAGCGTGAACGTCGTTGAAGGTACGCGCAAGCGCGTGCAGGCCTACGAAGGCGTTGTGATTGCCAAGCGCAATCGCGGCCTCAACAGCGGCTTTATCGTTCGCAAGATCTCCAGCGGCGAAGGCGTGGAGCGTACGTTCCAGACCTACAGCCCCTTGATCGCTGGCATCGAAGTCAAGCGCCGTGGCGATGTCCGCCGCGCCAAGCTGTACTACTTGCGCGACCGCAGCGGCAAGTCGGCACGTATCAAGGAAAAACTGCCAGCCAAGAAGACTGCGGCTTAAACCCAGTTTGCGCTGTCAAAAACCGCCCTAGCGCAAGCTGTGGCGGTTTTTTTTCGCACACAAAATACACAATTGCATTCAAGCGCGAGCCCATCCCGAATGACACTGCCGGTAAATTTTGACCCCCGCTCGGTGCCGTTTCAGGCAGACGCCTCCGGTTTACCGCCGGTCGCACCCGAGCGGCTGACGCATCAGGCGCTGGTTAATCGCTTTGCGCAGGCGACCGACTGGGTGCCCGAGTTTCGCCACGAGCCGCGCATGTCGGACCGCAGCCTGACCCAAGCCTCGGTCTTGATCGGCTTGGTCATGCGTGAACGCCCCACCGTCCTGCTGACGCAAAGAACCGCACATTTGTCCAGTCACTCAGGCCAGGTGGCCTTTCCCGGTGGTAAGGCCGACGCGGACGATGCGGGGCCGGTGGCTACGGCGCTGCGCGAGGCGCAAGAGGAAGTTGGGCTGACTGCGGAGTTCGTTCAGGTGATCGGCGCCTTGCCCAACTACACCACAGGCAGCCAGTTTGTGATTACGCCAGTGGTCGCCTTGCTTGACCCTCAACTTGTGTTGGCGGCCAATGCCTTTGAAGTGGAAACCATTTTCGAGGTGCCGCTGGACTTTTTGATGAACCCCGCCCACCACCGGCGCCACCATTGGTCTACACCTGCGGGCACACGCCACTGGTTGTCCATGCCCTACCACGACGGCCTGCACGAGCGCTATATCTGGGGTGCGACTGCAGGCATGTTGCGCAACCTCTACCAGTTCCTGTCGCTTTGACGGCTGGAGCTGGGGCGGTTTCTGGCGCCTGGTCGCTATGATGCATGGCCATGAGCTTTCTCTCTATTCTCTTTGCCCTTTTGATTGAGCAGGCGCGTCCGCTCAAACCGGTCAATGTGTTTCATGGGCGGGTGCGCAGCTGGGTGATTTGGGTGGTTCGCCACGCTGACACCGGCGAAATGCGCCACGGCTGGCTGACTTGGTCGGTGGTGGTGCTCTTGCCGGTGGCCTTGAGCGCGGTGGTGCACTGGGCGCTCTGGCTTTCCTTGGGTTGGCTGGCGACGCTGGCCTGGAATGTTGCGGTGCTGTATTGGACGCTGGGCTTTAGGCAGTTCAGCCACCATTTCACCGGCATCCGCGACGCACTTGAAGACGGCGACGAGGATACCGCCCGCAAGCTTTTGGCGCAGTGGATGCGCATAGACGCCAGTGACTTGCCGCGCAGCGAGATCGTGCGCCAGGTGATTGCGCATTCGATGCTCAGCGCCCACCGCTATGTGTTTGCGGTGTTTGCCTGGTATTCCTTGCTGGCGGCCTTTGGTTTGGGCCCGGCCGGGGCGGTCATGTACCGCCTGGCGGAATACTTTTCGGTGGTGGTTCAACGCGCCCCGACATCGACCAGTGTGCTGCTGAGTTCGGCCTTGCGCCGCACGGTCACGCAGGCCTGGAGCCTGATTGACTGGATACCAGCGCGCATTACTGCGCTTGGTTTTGCCTTTGTGGGCAGCTTTGAGGAAGCGATTGACCGGTGGCGCAAATACGAGCTAACGCGCCCCGGGGATAACGACGGTATCGTGCTGGCTGCCACGGCCGGCGCACTGAATGTGCAACTCGCGCCTGACGACCTGCAGGGTGGGGCGCCCCTGGCGCAAACCGCCCATCTGCGCGCCGTGGTGGGCCTGGTGTGGCGCACCGTGGTGATGTGGATGGTGATTTTGGCGTTGCTGTCGCTGGCGCGCCTTTTGGGCTGACGCCGCGCCCCATTACCCGTTAGTAGCGGGTTTGCGAGAGTTCGGCAAACAAGTCGCCGTAGATCTTGTAGCGCGTGGGGCTGATTTCCACGCCCGCCGTTTTGCCCTGGACGGCATGCAAAACCCCACAGCCCGGCTCGTGCAAATGGCTGCAGTTGTAGAACTTGCAAGCGGTGGCTTGCGCGGCAATGTCGGGCATCAACTGCGCCAATTGCATGGACGCAATGTGGTGCAGCCCGAATTCCTGGAAACCCGGAGAGTCAATCAGTGCCGTGGTTTTGGCCGCGTCCATCCAGTACAAGGTAGTGCTGGTGGTGGTGTGCTTGCCGGAGTTCAGTGCTGTAGAAATTTCTTGCGTTAGCACCTGGGCTTGGGGTACCCAGCGGTTGATGAGTGTGCTTTTGCCGGCGCCCGAGGGGCCCAGAATCAGGCTGGTTTTGCCTTGCAAAGCAAGGGCGAGTTCCTCGTTGTCCGTGGCTTGCGACTGCGCGTCGCCATCGCTGGCGGGCGCGAGCGGTTTGAACGCGGTGGCCAGTACCGTGTATCTCATGGCGCGGTAAGGCGCTAATCGTTTCCACGAACGGTCAAACAAGGGCGTGAGGTCGCACTTGTTGAGCACGATGATGGGGCGGATTTTTTCGGCCTCGGCGGCAATCAGCGCGCGCGAGAGCTGGCTCTCGGAAAACTCGGGCTCGGCGCCCAGCAAAATCACCACCTGGTCCAGATTGGAGGCAAAGGATTTGGTGCGGATTTCGTCTTGCCGGTAGAGCAGGTTTTTGCGGGGCAAGACTTTTTCGATCGTTCCCTCGTCTTGCGTGCTTTGCCACAGCACGCGGTCGCCCACAACGGTCTGGTTTTTTTTGCCGCGAGGGTGGCAAATCACCTTGCGCCCGTCGGGCGTTTCTACCCAGACGTGGCGGCCGTGGCCGGCAATCACTAGGCCGGGGTGCAGCGCTGCGGCGTTAGCCAATTTGGGGTCCAGACGCGCTGCCGTCACCCAAGAGTGCGTCCACCTTAAGCGCGCATTCAAAGTCGCTATGCGAGATACCCCGCACGTCGTGGGTGCTCCAGCGCACGCTGCAGGTCTTGTAGCGCACCAGCATTTCTGGATGGTGGCCGTTTTGCTCAGCCAAAAAAGCAACCGCGTTCACAAAGGCCATGGTTTGCAAATAGCTCTTGAATGCGTAGGTTTTCTCAATCGCCACGTCCGGGCCATCACCACTGAGGCGCCAGCCTTGCAATTGCGCCAGTTTGGCTACGATTTGGGGTGCCGTCAGGGCGCTGCGCACTGGGCGGGGTGCAGCCGCCGTCATGCTGCACCGCCCTGGGCTGCCATGCGGCTCAGGCGCTGCATGGCGGGCGGATGCGAGTAGTAAAAGCGCACATACCAAGGGTCTGGCGTAAGCGTGGCGGCGTTATCCTCGTAGAGCTTGAGCAGCGCTGATGACAGGTGCGCGCCACTGGATTTTTGCATCGCATAGGCGTCCGCCTCAAACTCATCGCGGCGCGAAATCCAGGAAAAAACCGGGCCGATAAAGGCGGTAAACGGCGGCAAAGCCAGCATGAATAAAAGCAGGGCCAACGCGTCGTTGGCGCCGCCCAGGTTGGGCAGCACGCCCAGCCCGGTGTAAAACCATACCTGCGTGCCCAGCCAACCCAAGAGCGCAAAGCCCAGCAGGCTCAAAGCAAACAAGGAGAGCACGCGTTTGAGAATGTGGCGGTGGGCGAAATGCCCCAGTTCGTGGGCCAGTACCGCGTCCACCTCGTCGGCGTTCAGGCGCGCAAGCAAGGTGTCATAAAACACCACGCGCTTGGACGCGCCAAAGCCGGTGAAATAGGCGTTGGCGTGGGCACTGCGCTTGCTGCCGTCCATCACGTAAAAGCCCTGGGCCCGAAAGCCACAGCGCTCCATCAGCGCCTGCACCCGCGCCGCGAGTGTGGCGTCTTCGAGTGGTTGAAATTTGTTGAACCAGGGCGCAATCCAGGTCGGGTAGACCAGCATGGCCAGCACGTTAAAGCCCATCCACACGCCCCAGGTCCACAGCCACCACACCGGGCCCGCTGCGCCCATGAGCCACAGCACCAGCAGCAAGAGCGGCGCGCCAATGAGCAGCCCCAGCACCACCGACTTGGCCAGGTCTTGCAGCCAGAGCGCGGGTGTGGTCTTGTTGAAACCAAAGGCTTTTTCAATCACAAAGGTGCCGTAAAGGCTAAACGGAATGTCG
>CAMDHS010000191.1 GCA_945898115.1 Comamonas sp. lk | reverse complement strand
CTCAGGTCGCCAGGCGCCACGGCTACATCGGTGGATTGGGAGCGCTGTATGCGCGCCTCCACTTCCGCCGCTGTTTCACGCTGGCGTGCAGTCAATCGCGCACGCACCACAGTTTCGGGCGCGCTCACGTGCAACACTGTCAACCCTACAAACAGCGCGCGCGCTTGGGCGGCATAGGCGCGCGATCCGTTGACCATCACCCAACCATCACGGCCAAAAATTTCTTCCTTGCGCACGCCGTAGTGCAGGCCATGGGCTTGCCAGTGCAAGGCAAAGGCACCGGCCTGCAGCAGTTGCGCAAATGCATCGACACCCACCGCCTCGTGGTCTTCGTTGGAGTTGTCCAGGCTGCGCGTTACCGTGCGCCTAGCGAAGTGCAAGGCCGGCGGTGTTGGCAAGCTGCGCACATGCGCGCGCAGCCAATTGAGCAAGCTGTCCTTGCCCACACCCGAAGGCCCCATGACGTAAATCAGCGACGCGTTCATGGCGTAAACCCAAAACGTTCCACCCACCGAAAGTCTGCCCCTGGCGCGTCTTCTGCAAACCACGACACCGCATCAATCTGCTGGCCCTCAGACAACAAGGGCGCAAACCAGTTTGTGGCGTGCTGCACCAACTGCGTAACTTGGTCTGCCGACAAACCATCCAGGCTGCCGGTCAGGGTCAGGTGAAAAGCGAAGTCCTGCATGACATAAGGGTAGCCCCATAGCGCCAGCATGTCCTGCTGGCGCGCACTCAGGCCGCCCCGGCTTCGGCGGGAGATTTCAGTGGGCGGCAAGGGTGCAGCAAAGGGGTGCAACTGGCGTACACAGGCATCGGCAAGTGCCTGCAATGCCGCGCAAGGCTGGCGCGGCACCAACGCCAAAAAATTACCCAAGCGCGCCAACTCCAAATGCAATGTGAAAGGCGCGCCAGCGCCAGCGGCCACACCTAAAAAGCCACTGCGCAGCGTGTCGGTGTTGCATTCGCTGGCCAGCGTGAACGGCGCTTTCAGGGTGGCGTGCCAACCATAGCGACGGGGATCACGTGTGCGCTGCGCAAAGTCTTCGGGTTCCCAGCCCGCCGGTTTGGGCTGGGTCAGAGCCTGACCGCTGTGCGGACAACGGCCCAGCCACTGCGTGCCCAAAAGCCAGGCTTGGCTGCCCGGCGCGGGCGAAAAATAGGCCGCGTGGCGGTGGGCGGTGGCGGCAGCGAGGATGGTCAAAGAAGGCCTTGTGGTCACAAAAGGGAAATATGCACGCCATAAAGTGCGCCAAGGAAACGATAGCCCACGCATGTTGCACCACGATTACACCCCCACCCCAGCCCCGACGCAAACCCCCGCAGCGAACCGCCCGACGTGGATGGCCCTGCTGGCCCGCGCGCCGCTGACTTGGCTGGAAACCCATCTGGCCCCGCAGTGCGCGGGAGACTTGCAGTGGCTGCGCCCAGCAGAGACGGGTCTGATGATGGTCCAAGGCCGCGCTGGCGGCAGCGGTCAGCGCTTTAACCTAGGCGAGGTGCGCGTGACCCGCTGCGTACTCAAACCCGATGTGACGCGCACCGGCTGCCAGCAGGTCGGCGTGGCCTATGTGATGGGTGGTTCGCACCGCCATGCGCAGCTCGCTGCCGTGGCCGACGCCTTGCTGCAAGAACCGGCGCTCCACGCCCACTGGAGCAGCTTGCTGCTGCAGCCCCTGCAGCAAATGCAAGACGCACAGGCCCAGCAAAAAAACGCCAAAGCCCAGGCCACCCGCGTGGAATTTTTTACCGTGGCCCGCGAAGCAGGTTCCGGTTCCGACGACGAAGGCGATTCCTGATGCAACTGCAACTCAAAGACTTAGGGCGCGGCTTTGCAGAGCCCGCACTTTGCAGCCAGACCGTGTTTCGCCACGCGCTGGACGCGCTTTCGCTGCCCGGGCGCGTGCACGCGCTTGACGCCTCGGGCGCGCTGCACGGCATGCAGGCGCCGCAGGGCGCGCACCCGGCAGCGGCGGCCTTGTTGCTCGCTTTGCTGGACCAGGATTGCAAGCTCTGGTTGTCGCCAGGATTGGCCCAGGGCGACGCAGCAGCCTGGCTGCGTTTTCATACCGGCTGTCTGGTGGTGGCAGACGCCGGGCAGGCCGACTTTGCCTGGATGGCCTCGGCGTCCGAATTGCCAGCGCTGGGCCTATTCGCCCAAGGCAGCGCCGAATACCCGGACCAGTCCGCCACCTGCATCGTCCAGGTGGAAAGCCTGGATTCACCAGCCCAACCCTTGACGCTGCGCGGCCCGGGCATCAAGGGCAGCACGCAGCTGCACATCGGCGGACTGGCGTCTGATTTTTCAGCGCAGTGGCGCATGGGCCAGACACATTTCCCGTGCGGCGTGGATTTCTTTTTCACGCAGGGCGAGGCCTTTGTGGGCCTGCCACGCTCTACCTTGATAGAAGGCTAACCCTATGTACGTTGCCGTCAAAGGGGGCGAGTCGGCCATTCTGGCCAGCTACGATTTGCTGGCCCAGCAGCGCCGGGGCGACCCGGCAGTAGCCGAGCTCAGCATTGCACAAATCTGCGAGCAACTGCGCCTGGCAGTAGACCGGGTGATGACCGAAGGCTCGGTCTACGACCCTCAACTCGCCGCCCTTGCCATCAAGCAAAGCGCGGGCGATCTGGTTGAAGCCATCTTCTTGCTGCGCGCCTACCGCGCCACCCTGCCGCGTCTGGGTTACAGCGAGGCGCTGGACACTGGGGCCATGCAGATTGAGCGGCGCATTTCTGCAGCCTTCAAAGACCTGCCCGGCGGCCAGGTGCTGGGCCCCACTTACGACTACACCCAGCGCCTGCTTGACTTCAGCTTGCTGGCCACTGGCGGCACCTTGCCCGCGCCACGCCAGGCGGCGGTCAGCACCGAGGCCACGCCCCGCGTGGTGGACCTTTTGCACCATGAGAGCCTGCTCGAAACCCAGCAGCCACCCGCGGGCGACCCCGATCCTTTTGATCTGACACGCCAGCCCTTGCGTTTTCCGGCAGACCGCTCGGCCCGCCTGCAAAACCTGGCGCGCGCGGACGAAGGCTTTTTGCTGGCCATGGCCTATTCCACCCAGCGCGGCTACTCGGAGACCCACCCCTTTGTCGGCGAAATCCGCTTTGGCACGGTTGAGCTGTGTCTCACGCCCGAAGAGCTGGGTTTCTCCCTCTCGATTGGCGACCTGGCGGTGACCGAGTGCCAGATGATCAACCAGTTCCAGGGCAGCCAGACCCAGCCCCCGCAGTTCACGCGCGGGTATGGCCTGGCCTTTGGCCACAGCGAGCGCAAGGCCATGGCCATGAGCTTGGTAGACCGCGCGCTGCGGGCCGACGAACTTGGCGAAGCGGTCATATCACCGGCCCAAATGCAGGAGTTTGTGATGTCGCACAGCGACAGCCTGGAAAGCTCGGGCTTTGTGCAGCACCTGAAACTGCCGCACTACGTGGACTTCCAGTCCGAACTGGAACTGGTACGCAAGATGCGCCAGACCTTCGCCAACCAGGGACCCGCAGATGCAGCCTACTGACACATCTGGCGCGGCACCAGCGCGCGACCCCCATATCAATTTCGCCTACCTGGACGAGCGCACCAAGCGCATGATCCGCCGCGCCATCCTCAAGGCGGTGGCCATCCCCGGCTACCAGGTGCCTTTTGGTTCGCGCGAGATGCCACTGCCCTACGGCTGGGGCACGGGCGGCATCCAGGTCACGGCGTCCATCATCGGGCCAGACGATGTGCTTAAGGTGATCGACCAGGGTTCGGACGACACGGTCAACGCCGTCAATATCCGGCGTTTTTTTCAACGCACCACCGGCGTTGCCGTGACGACCGATACCTTGAGCGCCAGCATCATCCAGACCCGCCACCGCATCCCTGAGACACCCTTGCGCGAAGGCCAGGTGCTGGTCTACCAGGTGCCGGTGCCCGAGCCCATGCAGCACCTGGAGCCGCGCGAGGTGGAAACCCGCAAGCTGCACGCCCTGCAAGAGTACGGCCTGATGCACGTGAACCTGTTTGAAGACCTGGCCCGCTATGGCCACATTGCCACCACCTACGACTACCCCGTCTTGGTCAATGGCCGCTACATCATGTCGCCCTCGCCGATTCCGAAATTTGACAACCCAAAGATGCACCAGAACCCCGCCTTGCAGCTGTTTGGCGCGGGGCGCGAAAAGCGCATCTACGCAGTGCCACCCTACACGCCGGTGGAAAGCCTGGGCTTTGAAGACCACCCCTTCGAAGTGCAGCGCTGGGACCATGCCTGCGAGCTGTGCGGATCGAACGAGAGCTACCTGGACGAAGTGCTGATGGACGACCAGGGTGGGCGCATGTTTGTCTGCTCGGACAGCGACTATTGCGGCAAGCGGCAAGCCGCGTTACTGGACGCAGCCAGCGTGGCAACGGCGGGGCTGGGCGCACCATGACGCACATCGACAAGCTGCCACCGCTGCTGCGGGTGCAAAACCTGGACTGCGCCTACGGCGCGCGCACCGTGGTGCGCGACATTTCTTTTGACCTGTGGCCCGGCGAAGTGCTGGCCGTGGTGGGCGAATCGGGCTCGGGCAAAAGCACTTTGCTCAATGCCGTGGCCGCGCGCCACACGCCCAGCAAAGGCCAGGTGGCGTTTGCGCTCAAAGACGGTGCGCTACAAGACATTTACGCCATGACCGAAGCGCAGCGGCGCATGCTGGCGCGCACCGACTGGGGCTTTGTGCACCAGAACGCGGCCGACGGCCTGCGCATGAATGTATCGGCCGGGGCCAATGTGGCCGAACGCCTGATGGCCCTGGGCCAGCGCCACTACGGCAATCTGCGCGCGCAGGCCACCGACTGGCTTGAGCGCGTGGAAATCAGCCCCAGCCGCATTGACGACCGGCCCGACACCTTCTCGGGCGGCATGCGCCAGCGCCTGCAAATCGCCCGCAACCTGATCACCCAGCCGCGCCTGGTGTTCATGGACGAACCCACCTCGGGGCTGGACGTGTCGGTGCAAGCGCGCCTCTTGGACATGCTGCGCATGCTGACCCGCCAAATGGGCCTGGCTGCCATCATCGTCACCCACGACTTGGCAGTGGCGCGCCTCTTGGCGCAGCGCATGCTGGTCATGCAAGGCGGCGTGGCGGTAGAGACCGGCCTGACCGACCAGGTACTGGACGACCCGCAGCACCCCTACACCCAACTTCTGGTTTCCTCGGTGCTGCAACCATGACCTCTTTTGCCCCTTCCGCGCCCTTGCTGCACATGCAAGCGGTCAGCAAACAGTTTGTCTTGCACTTGCAAAGCAGCACATTGCTCCCAGTACTTCAAGACTTTGACTTGCAGCTCCTGCCCGGAGAATGCGTGCGCCTGAGCGGCCCTTCGGGCATGGGCAAGAGCACGGTGCTCAAGCTCGCCTTTGGCAACTACCGCGCCACGGCAGGCCACATTTTGGTGCGCTCCACCGAGGGCGAGATGGTTGACATCACCCAAGCCAACGCCCGCACCGTACTGCGCTTGCGCAGCCAGTCCATGGGCTATGTGAGCCAGTTCTTGCGCGTGATACCGCGTGTGGCGGCCATTGACATCGTGGCTGAGCCCCTGCTCGAAGCGGGTGGCACCCCATTCACCCCAACCCAGGCGCGCGAGCTGGCAGGCCAGTGGCTGCAGCGCCTGCGCATTGCGCCTTCGCTGTGGCAGCTGCCTCCGGCCACCTTCTCGGGCGGCGAGCAGCAGCGCATCAATATTGCGCGCAGCTTTATAAAGCCCCGGCCCCTGCTGCTGCTGGACGAACCCACGGCGTCACTCGACCCCGAGAACACCCAGACCGTGATTGAGCTGATCGCAGAGGCGCGCGCCCAAGGCGT
>CAMDHS010000190.1 GCA_945898115.1 Comamonas sp. lk | reverse complement strand
GGCTCGTAAATCGTGCCGGGGCTGGCAAACACGCGCGGCATGGACGCGCCAAAACCCAGGGCGCTAAAACCGCCAAACACATTGCCGCCGGTAGCGCGCGCGGCTTTTTGCTGCTCCAGCAAAGCGTGTTTGCGAATGACGGGCAGCGTGGCCAGGGCCGCCCGCGAGGTGACAGAAGCAGCGTCAATGTGCGCAAGCGACTGCGCAAACGCCGGGGCCTGCGCCTTGGCGTGGGCAATGTGCGCGGGCAAGGCGGCCATAAGTGCAGCCTCGCGCGCGGCTGGGGCGCGGTGTTCCAGCGCGTCGTAGTGGTCTGACATGCGATTTCCTTACAGGGTTTATGCCAGCCAGCGCTTGCGCCGTTTGTAGCTTTTGACGTCTTTGAAACTCTTGCGCTCGCCGCCCCCCACGCCCAAGTAGAACTCCTTGACGTCTTCGTTATTGGCCAGGTCACTGGCCACGCCGTCCATTACCACCCGACCGGATTCCATGATGTAGCCGTAGTCGGCGTAGCGCAAGGCCATATTGGTGTTTTGCTCGGCCAGCAAGAAGGTGACTTTTTCCTTCTGGTTCAGGTCTTTGACGATCTCGAACACCTCTTCCACAATTTGCGGCGCCAGGCCCATGGACGGCTCGTCAAGCAGCACCATGCTGGGGTTGGTCATCAAGGCACGACCAATAGCGCACATTTGTTGCTCGCCGCCAGACGTATAAGCCGCCTGGCTGGAGCGCCGCGTCTTGAGTCGCGGAAAGTAGGTATAGACCTTTTCTAGGTTCTCCTGTACTTCGACCTTGTTTTTGCGGGTATAGCCGCCGGTCAGCAGGTTTTCTTCGATGGTCAGGTGGGCAAAGCAGTGGCGCCCTTCCATCACCTGGACCACGCCGCGCTGCACCAGGTCGGCGGGCGACAGGTTCTCGATGCGTTCACCGCGCAGTTCGATGCTGCCCTTGGTCACAGCGCCGCGCTCACCGGCCAGCAAGTTGCTGACCGCACGCAAGGTCGTGGTTTTGCCCGCGCCATTGCCGCCCAAGATAGTCACAATCTTGCCTTGCGGCACTTGCAGCGACACGCCCTTGAGCACCAGGATGACGTGGTTGTAAATTACCTCGATGCCGTTGACATTGAGAACGATGTTGTTGGTGTCCATAGATTTCTGTCCTTCACCCTCGCATAAGGCCATGCGCTGCGCATGGGATTTTTTCCAATCGGCAGCGCTGCGCGCAAGGCTGCCGATTGGACTGCGGCAAGCGGCCTGCGCCGCCTGCCGCAGGGTCTCATCAAGACTGGCAGTCCGCCGGTGTGCGCGGTGTCAGCTTCTTGTCGGCTGCGTACTTGGCCGCAGTGGCTTTGACCAGAGGCTTGAGGATTTGCTCATCCGCCTGCAGCCAGTCGGACGAAAACTTCCACTCTTTGCCGTCCCAGGTGTGCACACGCGCCCAGTTCGAACCCATGTGGTCCACGCACGAGGTGCTGATGGGGCGCATGACGCCGGCAAAGCCCAGAGCATCGAGCTTCTTCTGGTCGAGTGCCAGGTTTTCATAACCCCAACGGGCCTGCTCGCCGCTCATCCATTTGCCTTTGCCAAAACGCTCTTGCGCTCGGGCAACGCCTTCGACCGCCATCATGGCGCTCATGGCACCGCGCATGTAGAGAACTTGACCCACGTCCTCTGTAGGTCCTGTGCCCTGGCCCTTGGAGTGCACCATGGCCAAGATGTCTTTCACCACTTTAGAGTTGGGCTCGGCACCATGCTGCATGGTCACCGCGTTGTAGCCCTTGGCGCCTTCGCCGACGTCCTTGACGTCAGGCTCAGCACCCGACCACCACACACCGTACATTTTTTCGCGCGGGTAGCCGGTGGCCTGTGCTTCCTTGAGCGCTGTGGAATTCATCACACCCCAGCCCCAAAGCATGACGTAGTCAGGCTTGGATTGGCGCACCTGCAGCCAGGTGGACTTTTGGTCCACGCCGGGCGCAGTTACAGGCAAGAGTTGCAGGTTGAAACCATGTATGGCCGCACGCTCTTGGAGCAAGGGAATGGGTTCTTTGCCATAAGGAGAGTCGTGGTAGACCAGCGCAATTTTCTTGCCCTTGAGGTTGTCCAGGCCACCTTCTTTTTTGCCCACGGTCTGCACCAAAGCGTCAGCAGCCAGCCAGTAGGTGCCAGCCAGGGGGAAGTTCCACTTGAATACAGTGCCGTCCTGGCTCTCGCTGCGACCGTAGCCCGCCGTGATCAGGGGAATCTTGTCCCCGGGCGCTTTTTCAGTCAGCGCAAAGGTGATGCCGGTGGACAGGGGCTGGAACACGGTGGCGCCGCCGTACTTGCCCTTGAGGCGCTCGTAGCATTCGACGCCGCGGGCGGTGTCGTAGCCGGTTTCGCACTCTTCATAGATAATTTTGACGCCGTTGATGCCGCCCTTGGCGTTGACCAGCTTCAGGTAGTCAGAATAGCCGTTAGCCCATGGCACACCGTTGGGCGCATAGGGCCCGGTGCGGTACGGCAAGCCAGGGAAAAATTGGTCTGGCTGGGCACCAGCTTTTGCGGCGGCGGGCTTGGTTTGGGCCAGGGCAAGAGTGCCCATGGCGCCGACCAAGACTGCCAACACTACGTTTTTGATTTTCATACTAGTCTCCTACGGTTTTGCACAGACGTGCGGTTGGTTAAACGAAAGAACAACTCAATGCGGGAAAGGCCACAAGCGCATTTTTTGCTTGCCAATGGCCCACAATCTGGCCAAGCCATGGGGCTCCACGATCAGGAACCACACAATCAAGGCGCCGAAAATAATCAGCTCGGCGTGCGAAATCCCTGAGGTTGAAATTGCAACGCCAAAGAGCGCACCAAACCAGGGCAAGAACTGATTCAGCGCAATGGGCAAGACCACAATAAAGGCCGCGCCAAAGAAACTGCCCATGATGGAGCCCATGCCGCCGATGATCACCATAAACAACAGGCGAAAGGACATTTCCACCGAGAACGCCGCTGGCTCCCAGGCGCCCAGGTACACAAATCCCCACAAGGCGCCGGCCACGCCTATGATAAAAGAGCTCACGGCAAACGCGGTCAGCTTGGCGTACATGGGTCGAATGCCGATGACGGCTGCGGCCACGTCCATATCGCGAATGGCCATCCACTCGCGGCCAATGGCGCTGCGCACCAGGTTCTTGGCCAGCAGCCCCAGCACCACCAAAATCGACAGGCACAGCCAGTATTTGGCAATCGGTGTTTCTACAGGAACACCCAGGATTTGCAAGCCAGACACCGAGACCGAGCCCGACGGCGAATCATTGGTAAACCACTTGATGCGCAAAAACATCCAGTCGCTGAAGAACTGCGCTGCCAGCGTAGCCACTGCAAGGTAGAGGCCTTTGACGCGCAGGCTCGGCAGCCCAAACAAGATGCCAAAGGCCGATGCACAGATGCCACCCAGTACCAGGGTCACCAGCAAAGGCAGCTCTGGAACACGGACAAAGAAGTTAAAGCCGGCATAGGCGCCCACCGCCATAAAAGCACCCGAGCCCAGCGAAATCTGCCCGCAGTAGCCGACCAGCACGTTCACCCCCAGCGCGGCCAGCGACATGATCAAAAAGGGGATGAAGATGGCGCGAAACATATAGTCGCTGCCGACCATCGGCACCACAAAAAAGGCTGCTGCAATGATCAGCAGCACACCCCAGCGGTCTTGCGCAATGGGGAAAATCTGCTGATCTGCCCGGTAGCTGGTTTTGAACTGGCCGTTTTCTCTGTAAATCATCTCAATCCTCTTTTTATTGTGGGTTTACACGCGGTCAATGATTTTTTCGCCGAACAAGCCCTGGGGCCGGACCAGCAAAAACAACAGCGCCAGCACATAGGCAAACCAGATCTCAATGCCACCGCCCACGTAGGGGCCCAAAAACACTTCAGAGAGTTTTTCGCCCACGCCAATAATCAGGCCCCCAATAATGGCGCCCGGCACCGAGGTCAGACCGCCCAAGATCACCACAGGCAAGGCCCGCAGCGCCACGGTGGTGAGCGAAAACTGCACCCCCAGCTTGCTGCCCCAAATCATGCCCGCCACCAGCGCTACCACACCGGCCACGCTCCAGACAATCACCCAGATGCGGTTGAGCGGAATACCAATGCTTTGGGCCGCTTGGTGGTCGTCAGCCACGGCGCGCAGGGCACGGCCAGTGGACGTCTTCTGGAAAAACACACTGAGCATGGTGACCAGCACTGCGGCAATCAGCGCGGCGTACAGGTCTTCCTTGTTGATGAGGATGCCGCCTTCAAACATTTGCTCTAGCACCAGAATGGGCTCTTTGGGCATGCCAATGTCAATCTTGTAAATATCGCTGCCAAAAATGGTCTGGCCAATGCCGTCGAGAAAGTAGCTGATGCCCAGCGTGGCCATCAAAAGCGTCGTGCCCTCTTGGTTGACCAGGTGACGCAGCGCCAGGCGCTCAATCAGCCAGGCCACGACAAACATGATGACTGCGGCCACCACAAAGGCCATAAAAGTCGTGAGCACCGGATTGGCAATGCCGGTCCACAGCGGAATCCACTCGGAAAACCGCGCCATGGCCAAGGCCGCGAACAGCACCATGGCGCCCTGCGCAAAATTGAACACACCCGAGGCCTTGTAAATCAGCACAAAGCCAAGCGCGACCAGCGAATACAGCATACCGGCCATCAGGCCGCCGAGCAAAGTTTCTAGAAAAAATGCCATGGTTTAAGACTCCCGGCCAGCCGCCTCAAGGGAGGCTTGTGCCCCCCTGGGGGACAGCGAATACACAAAGTGATGAGCGTGGGGATTCATATTTTCTTCCTCAATGAGATGTGCCGAGGTAGGCGCTGATGACGTCGGGGTTGTTGCGCACCTCGTCTGGGGTGCCATCGCCAATTTTTTTGCCGTAATCGAGCACCACCACGCGGTCGGAGATGTCCATCACCACGCCCATGTCGTGCTCAATCAACACCACCGTGGTGCCGTACTCTTCATTCACGTCCAGCACAAAGCGGCACATGTCCTGCTTTTCTTCCACATTCATACCGGCCATGGGTTCATCGAGCAGCAGCACCTGCGGCTCCATGGCCAGGGCGCGACCCAGGTCAACGCGCTTTTGCAGACCGTAGGGCAGTTGCCCCACCGGAGTTTTGCGGTAGGCCTGGATTTCCAGGAAGTCGATGATGTGCTCGACAAACTCGCGGTGCATTTCTTCTTCGCGCTGGGCCGGGCCGATGCGCAGGGCCTGCATCAGGATGTTGCTTTTGATGCGCAGGTTGCGGCCGGTCATGATGTTGTCGATCACGCTCATGCCCTTGAACAAGGCCAGGTTCTGGAAGGTGCGGCCAATGCCCATGACCGCCACCTGGTGGCTGTCCATGTGGTCAAAGGTCTGACCACGAAAAGTGATGCTGCCGTGCTGGGGCGTGTAAACACCATTGATGCAGTTGAGCATAGAGCTTTTGCCTGCGCCATTGGGGCCAATGATGGCGCGCACCTCGTGCTCGCGCACGTTGAATGAAATGTCGGTGAGCGCCTTGACACCACCAAAACTCAGGGAAATATTATTGACATCGAGAATGACCTCGCCAATTTGCTTGCTCATGCTGCTACCTTTCGGGATGCCAATACTTTCGCATCGTCTATCTTGAGCGTGGCGCTGACGCTGCCGCTGCGGCCATCTTCAAACTTGACAACGGTCTCAATGAACTGGCTGGTGCGCCCCTCGTACAGCGCGTCCACCAGCGCCTGGTACTTTTCGGCAATAAAGCCGCGGCGCACTTTGTTGGTACGGGTCAATTCGCCGTCGTCGGCATCCAGTTCCTTGTGCAGCACCAAAAAGCG
>CAMDHS010000189.1 GCA_945898115.1 Comamonas sp. lk | reverse complement strand
CGAATGCTGACGCTGCCCGCCGCCACCTGGCCGCCCACCGGCAATTGATCGGCTGCAGGCCCTGCGGCATGCACCAGCCCGGCGCTGACCAGCGCCGCCACCAGCGGCTGCAGCAGCGCCCAGAGCGCCTGGCCCACTTTTGCGCCCAGTCCGCTCGCCATTTCCACAGCGCCCTGCACAGCAGACCCAGCGCCACCCGAGCCACCAACGCGGGCGTTTTCCGGCACGGCCACATAGGTGCCGCTGGCCTCGTTCCACAACACGCGGTAAATCTTGTTCATGCTGCCCTACGCGCCCCCACTTCCCGTGCTACCCACACCTAAAACGCCAACTGGGCGCTGGCCCACAGGCGGTCGCGCACCAGGGTGCCGTCTTGGTCTTGCCCGGTGGCGCTAGGGTTGGGGTTGTCGCCCAGGCGGCGGGCCCAAACCAGCCGGGCGCTCACGCCGCGCTCGCCGCTCCAGGCCAGCGCCAGACCGGCACCCTCAAGCCCATAGCTGTTGAGCGCAGACGCGCCCGCATAGTCATTGCGCGGGTTCACCGTCACGCTGCCGGTGTCGTAAAACACAGACAGCGCCGTGGTGTCGCTCCAGCGCCAGCGCAACTCGGCATTGGCCAAGCGGCCCAAGGCGCCAGCGCCCTCGCCGCTGGGATAGGCGCGCACCCCGGTGCTACCACCCAAGAAAAACTTCTCAGACGAGTCCAGGTTTTGGTCCGTCCACTGGCCCGAGTACGACAGCGCCAGCGTCAGGTCCTCGTTCAGCGCCTGCTGGCGGCTCAGGGCAAAGCGCAGCTTGCGGTAGTCGCCCGCGGTTTGGGTGCTCAGCGCGTCGGCGGCCTGCGTGGCGGATGCGTCCAGGTTCAGGTGGCCCTGGCTCAGAGTCAAATTGCCACTGCTGGCGCCGCCACCGCCCAGCGCGTCATACCGGTTGCCATGCAAGCTCCAGCTGATTACTCGGCTGGCGTAGTCAGAAACGGCTTTGGTGGCCGAGTAATTCAAAAAGCGCTTGTCGCCCAGTGCAGCGCTCAAAAACAGATTTTGGTTTTGCGAGCGCAGCAACGGGTAGACGGCCTCCACCCCCTGCACGCTGCTGGCACCGTGCAGTTCTAGGCTCGCGTACTGCGTAGCCAGCACCTGGTATTCCAGGCGCGATGCGTCCAGGCCCAGGCGCAGGCCGCCATAGCCCACCGGCACCGTTAGGCTCAAGCGCGCGTAGTTGCTGCCCTGGTTTGCGCTCAGGTTGGCGCTCCACAAGTCGCCCTGCCCCAGCACGCCGTTGCCATAGAGGTTCAAGCCCAGGCGCTCGGTGCCGGTAGACGTGCCGCCCGTGTTGTCCAAGTCCACATCGCCCGACATCAGGGGCTTGTCTGACACGCTCAAGACCAGGTCGGTCTGCCCTGGTGCTTCGCCTTGGGCCAGTGCGCCGGTCACGGCCAGGCCCGGCAGGTCAGACGCGATCAGCAAGGCCCGGCTCAGCGCCTCTACCTGCAAAATCTCGCCCTCACGCAATTGGTTTGCCACGATGCCCGTGAGCCGCTCTCTGGATGTGCGCACCGGCGTGCGCGCATCAACCAGCACCTGCCCGAGCACGGCTTCAGTCACCACAAAACCCAGCACGCCGTCAGACACGTCTTGCGCAGGCAGCGCCACCTGAACCACATAGCCTTGAGCGCGGTAGTGGGCGGACAACACCAGGGTAAGCGCCTCAATTTCGGCAAATTCCAACGGGCGCTGCCGGTAGGGTTCAAGCACCGCAGACAAGGCGTCGCTGCCGATGACGGTGTTGCCGCTAAAGAGAAAACCGCGAACCTGCAACGCGCTGCCCCGCTTGGGTGACACCGACTCGGCGGGCGCCGAGGTGTCAGGCAGCACACGCCCCGGCAGGGGGCGTGAGAGTTCGCGTTCGCGTTCAAACTGCTGCTGCAAGGCGCCGGCGTCGGTGGTGGCGCGCGCCGGTAGCGCTATCAAGAGGGTAAGTTGGGCGACAACAAAGATAAGCGGCACGGCGCCGCTCCACGCGCAGGCCGGGTTAGGGCTGCGGTGTAAGCTTCCTCGGTGGCGGGACGAGTTCTCTGGATGCATGCGCAAGACGCCTAAAGTCCGTAAATATTGATTTCAATTCGTTAAAAAAAAATATTTGTTTAAAGAACTTTATACAATTAATTTATCAATAAAGCTGACAATTATTGACAACATCGCTGTACGGCTGCTTTTGATAGGAAAACGAAGGCAGTCTTTCTCCCGCCACCAGCATGCGGTGTTGAAAGTTGGTGAAGAGAGGCAGAAGGGGGAGCGCAGGCGATGTGCTGTGGCAGCGCCGCCCCTGCGCCTGGTGCGGCCCGAGCCGCTAAAAATCAGCCGCGCAAGTCAATGACGGCAGCGCGCACAGCCGACGCCCAAGCGCGGCGGTCGCGCCCGGCGGCGTGTTGCGCCGGGCCGAAATGCACTACCGCGACCAGGTCTTGGGCGCACAAGGTGCGCCAAATAGAACCGACCAAGGTGTCGTCGCCGATGTAGCACGGCGCAAAACTGGCCATGCCACTGCGCTCATTGATAAAGCGCAGCCCCACCGGCACCACCGGAGCATCGGCCGAAATAGCGGCCTGGAACAAATTGGCATGAAAAGGCAGCACCGTGCTGCCGTCGCCCGTGGTGCCTTCGGGAAACACCGCCAGCACCTCGTTTGCACGCAGGCACTCAGCCATGTGGTGCACCACGCGCAGTGCGTCGCGGCGCGATTCGCGGGTGATGTACAGCGTGCCGCCAGCCGTGGCCAGGGTGCCAATCAGCGGCCAATGCTGGATGTCGGCTTTAGAGATAAAGCGGCAGTGGCGCGCGGCGTGCATGACCAAGATATCAAGCCACGAAATATGGTTGGCCGCCAGCAATACCGGTCCTGCTTGAGGCACCTCTCCGTGCACCTGCAGTTTGACGCCCAGGCAAGCCAGCATGGTGTGCGCCCAGGCCTGCACCGCAGCGTCACGCGCATCTTGTTCGAGTGCAGGGAATCGCCGGTAAATCGTCCACAATCCCACACCGATGTGCACCTGCATGCGCAGCAAGCGGCTCAAGGCGCGCATGGCTAGGCGCTGCGCTCAAAGGCCAGGCGGCCGCCCACCAGCGTGGCGCGCACCTGGGCGGGCAGCTCGTAGCCTGCATAAGGCGTGTGCTTGCTCTGGCTGCGCAGCGCCTGGGGCTGCACTTGCCACGCCGCCTGAGGGTCAAACACGCAAATATCGGCCGTGCCGCCGACATGCAGCCGCCCCAGGCTGCGGGCCAGTTCGCCCACGGATGCACCCAGCACGGCGGCGCTGTTGCTGGTCACGCAGGCCAGCGCATGGGCCAGGGGCACGCCGTCGGCCTGCGCCCATTTCAGCGCCAGGCTCAGCAGCAACTCCAGGCCGCTGGCGCCGGGTTCGGCTTCGGCAAAGGGCAGGTCTTTTTCATCGGCGCCCACGGGCGTGTGGTCGGACACCAGGGCGTCCGCCGTGCCGTCGGCCAGGGCGGCGCGCAGCGCGGCTCGGTCGGCCTGCTGGCGCAGCGGCGGGTTCAGGCGGGTGCGGCTGTCAAAGTAGCCCACGTCCAGGTCGGTCAGGTGCAGGGAATTGATGCTGATATCGCAGGTCACCGGCAGGCCCTGGGCCTTGGCCTGGCGCACCAGTTCCACCCCGGCGGCGCTGCTGATACGGCACAGGTGCACGCGGGTGCCAGTGGCGCGCACCAGCTCAAAAATCGTGTGCAGGGCAATGGTTTCGGCCGCCACCGGCACGCCGCTCAGGCCCATGCGCGTGGCCAGCGGCCCGCTGGCGGCCACGCCCTTGCCCAGATACAACTCTTGCGGACGCAGCCACACGGTGTAGCCAAACGAGCGTGCGTATTGCAGCGCGCGCTGCATCACCTGCGTATTGGCCAGCGGCACTTCGGCCTGGCCAAAGCCGATGCAACCGGCTTCGGTCAGCTGCAGCATTTCGGTCAGCACCTCGCCG
The DNA here is from genome assembly GCA_945898115.1 of Comamonas sp. lk. Classification (GTDB taxonomy): domain Bacteria; phylum Pseudomonadota; class Gammaproteobacteria; order Burkholderiales; family Burkholderiaceae_C; genus Allorhodoferax. Next base: position 1,846 of record CAMDHS010000189.1, on the reverse strand, counting down.
TGCAAGCCGCGCGTGAGCGCGCCCAGCGGCAGCACGCGCGCTTGGTGCAGGTTTTCGGCCCTAAAGCGCAGCATTTCCACCAGACCGGGCTCATCGAGCACCGGGTCGGTGTCGGGCGGGCATACCAAGCTGGTCACGCCACCGGCCACTGCGGCGGCCAGTTCAGACGCCAGCATGCCCTCGTGCTCGTGGCCGGGCTCGCGCAGGCGCGCAGCCAAATCCACCAGGCCGGGGATGACCAGGCAGCCTGCGGCGTTTATCGTGTGTGCAGCCGCAAAGTCGTGTGGCACATCACCGATGGACAAGACGCGCCCTGCCGCAATCGCCACATCGGCCACCGCGTCAAAGCCGCTCGCCGGGTCGATCACGCGGCCGTTTTGAATGAGAATTTTCATGGCGTGCTTTCCTTACGCTTCGTTGCCAGCCACGATGCCCATCACCGCCATGCGCACCGCAATGCCAAAAGTCACCTGCGGCAAGATCACGCTTTGCAGCCCGTCCACCACGGCCGAGTCAATTTCTACCCCGCGGTTAATCGGGCCGGGGTGCATGACGATGGCGTCGCTCTTGGCCAGCAGCAGTTTCTCAGGGGTCAGGCCAAAGCTTTTGAAATACTCTTGGCTTGAAGGCAAAAGCGCGCCGTTCATGCGCTCGTTTTGCAAGCGCAGCATGATCACCACGTCGCAGTCCTTGATGCCTTCTTCCAGCGTATTGCATACGCGCACGCCCATGGCCGCCATGTCGCTGGGCACCAGGGTGCGCGGCCCCACCACCCGCACTTCGGCGCAACCCAGGGTGGTCAGCGCATGAATATCAGAGCGCGCCACGCGCGAATGCAGCACGTCGCCCACAATGGCCACCGTCAGATTGGCAAAGTCTTTCTTGTAGTGGCGGATGGTGTACATGTCGAGCAAACCCTGGGTCGGGTGCGCGTGGCGACCGTCGCCTGCGTTAACCACGTGCACATGCGGCGCCACGTGCTGGGCAATCAGGTAGGGCGCGCCCGATTCGCTGTGGCGCACCACAAAAATGTCAGCTGCCATGGCGCTCAGGTTGGCAATGGTGTCGAGCAGCGACTCGCCCTTGGACGCGCTGGAGCGCGCAATATCCAGGTTGATCACGTCCGCCGACAAGCGCGTGGCGGCAATGTCAAAGGTGGTGCGGGTGCGGGTGCTGTTCTCAAAAAAGAGGTTGAACACGCTTTTGCCCCGCAAGAGCGGCACCTTTTTGACCTCGCGGTCGCTCACCGACACAAACTGCGCTGCGGTGTCCAAAATGTGCGTGAGCATGTCTTTGGACAGGCCCTCGGTGGACAGCAGGTGGATCAGTTCGCCATGTTTGTTAAGTTGGGGATTGCGTCGGCCTAGCATGCTCAGGCACCTTTCACGTCAAAACTAAAGCGGCCGTCAGCGTCACGCGCCAGCGCCAGCGACTGCGTGGGCTCCAGGCTCACGCGGGCCGCGGCAAAGTCGGCCTGGATGGGCAACTCGCGCCCGCCCCGGTCCACCAGCACCGCCAGTTTCACGCTGGCTGGGCGGCCATAGTCGAACAGCTCGTTGGTCACGGCGCGGATGGTGCGCCCAGTAAACAGCACGTCGTCCAACACCACAATGTGCGCGTCTTGCACCGCAAAAGGCAGCTTGGTCTGCCCGCCAGCTGCCAAGCCGCGCTTGGCAAAATCGTCGCGGTGCATGGCGGATGAAATCGTGCCGTGGCTACCGCTCAAGCCCAGGTCTTTTTGCAGCCGCTCGGCCAGCCAGGCGCCGCCCGAGGTGATGCCCACCAAGCGCGAATCAGGGCCGCACAGGCCTCGCACGCCGCGCAGCAGTTCTGTATAGAGGGCCTC
>CAMDHS010000188.1 GCA_945898115.1 Comamonas sp. lk | reverse complement strand
GGGCCTTTGGCCTTGAGTTGGCCAATTTGCTTGCTCAGGGCGTTGCGCTTGGCCTGGATTTCTTCGGTGCGGGTCTGGATGGATTTGCGCTCGGCCTCCAGGGCGGTGAAGGCGTCCACGTTCAGGAACGCTTGGGGCGATTTGCGGGTTTCCAGGCGGGCCACGGCCGAAGCCAGGTCTTTGCGCAGCAGGGTGATGTCAAGCATGTGTGGGTAATTGAGTGGGTTAGGTGGCCGCAAGGGCCAACAATTTTAGGTTCCGCCGGTGCGCTTTTAGGGTGCGTCGCGCTTGAGGCCCTTGGGCAGCGGAAATTTGATGGTTTCCACCACGCCGTCCATTTTGCGCACCGACACGGCGCCGAGCTGGCGCAATCGCGCAATCACCGCTTGCACCAGCACGTCCGGGGCAGAGGCGCCGGCAGTCAAACCCACGCGCGAGCGGCCCTCAAACCAGGCGGCCTGCAGCTCGTCGGCATGGTCCACCATATAGCTGTCGGTGCCGAGTTTTTGCGCCACTTCGCGCAGGCGGTTGCTGTTGGAACTGGTGGGGCTGCCCACCACGATCACCACGTCCACCTGCGGGCTCATGACCTTGATGGCGTCTTGGCGGTTTTGGGTGGCATAGCAAATGTCTTGCTGCTTGGGCTCGCGAACTTTGGGGAACCGTGCCTTGACCGCAGCGGCAATATCTGCTGCGTCGTCCATGCTCAGGGTGGTTTGTGTGACCAGGGCTAGTTTTTCGGTTTGGCCGGGCTGCACGCGCGCCACGTCGGCCACGTCTTCCACCAAATGGATGCCGCTTTCCAGCTGGCCCATGGTGCCTTCCACCTCGGGGTGGCCTTTGTGGCCGATCATGATGAACTCGAAGCCCTCTTTGTGCAGCTTGGCCACTTCTACGTGCACCTTGGTCACCAGCGGGCAGGTGGCGTCAAAAATCTGAAAGCCGCGCGCAAGCGCCTCGTCTTGCACCGCTTTGCTCACACCGTGGGCAGAAAAGATCAGGGTGGCCTCGGGCGGCACGTCGGCCAGGTCTTCAATAAAGATGGCGCCCTTGGCCTTAAGGTCGTTGACGACAAAGGTGTTATGCACGATCTCATGGCGCACATAAATGGGCGCGCCAAACTTGTCCAGCGCGCGCTCCACGATCTCGATGGCACGGTCTACGCCAGCACAAAAGCCGCGCGGCTCGGCCAGCAAAATTTCGGCATTGGTACGCAAGGTGTTCATAAGACGCCAATCACTTTCACTTCAAAGCTGACCGGGTGACCGGCCAAAGGATGGTTGAAATCAAACAGTACCGCGCCGCCTTCGGCCCCGGTATTGACCTCTTGCACGGCGCCGGCGTAGCTGCCTTGGCCGTCAGGTGTGGGGAACTGAACCACGTCGCCCACCGAATACGTTTGCTGCGGATCACCCAGCTGGCGCAGCAGCTTGGCCGCCACCCATTGCACCATCTCGGGGTTGCGCGGGCCAAAGGCGGCTCCGGCAGCCAGAGCAAAGGTCTGGTGTGCGCCCTCCTCCAAACCCAGCAGGCAGTGCTCTACCGCAGGCGAGAGTTCGCCGGTGCCCAGGCTCAGGGTGGCTGGCTTGTCGTTAAAGGTGTTGATGATGTCGCCCGCTGGGCCGCAGAGGCGGTAGTGCAGCGTCAAAAACGACGACTCAGTAATACGGGGAAGGCTGGTGGTCATGCAAGTCTCGATAAACTTCGGCCATTGTAGAAACTTCAGGCTGGCCAGCCGCGCCCGGGCCTGCTTCTCATCCCCACCCTGCCCCCGCCATGACGCTCAAAGACCTGCCGCCCGACGCCCGCCCGCGCGAAAAGCTGCTCGCGCGCGGCCCAGGCGCCTTGAGCGACGCCGAACTGTTGGCCTTGTTGCTGCGCACCGGCATACAGGGCAAAGGCGTTCTGCAACTGGCCGACGAGCTGCTGCAGTTGCCCGGCAAAGGCGGCTTGAATGCGCCCGGCTTTGGCGGCATTGCCGGTTTGCTCAATGCCACGGCGGATGACCTTAAGCCCGTCAAGGGTCTGGGCCCGGCCAAGCGGGCGGAAATTGTGGCCGTGTTGGAGCTGGCCCGCCGCGCCATGGCCCAGCGCCTGCAAGAGCGCACCGTGTTTGCATCGCCCAACTCGGTCAAGCACTACTTGCAACTGCATTTGTCCGCCCTGACGCACGAGGTGTTTGCGGTTTTGTTTTTGGACGTGCAAAACCGCTTGGTGGCTATGGAAGAGATGTTTCGCGGCACCCTGACCCAAACCAGCGTCTACCCGCGCGAAGTGGTCAAACGCGCCCTGCACCACCAGGCCGGCGCCGTGATGCTGGCGCACAACCACCCCAGCGGCTCGGTGCAGCCCTCGCGCGCGGACGAAATGATCACCCAAACCCTGAAAGCCGCGCTGGCTTTGGTGGATGTGCGGGTGCTCGACCACATCATCGTGGGCCAGGGCGAGACCCTGTCCATGGCCGAGCGGGGCTTGGTGTAATGGCCGGCCTGTCAGACCTTAAGCGGCTCAAAAAACAGATTGACGCCGCGGCAGCCCAAGCCAAGGCCGAGAAAGCTGCCGCCGCGCTGGCCGCCAAACGCCAGGCCGCAGCGCGCAACCTGTTTCAGGCCGCCATGGGCAAAGTGCAGCCCTTGCCGCCCACCGACCTGGCCGACCTCAAACCCGCGCCCCCCGCGCCCCAACCGCTGCAACACGAGCTTGATGCCGCCGCTGCGCTGCAAGAGTCATTGAGCGACGAGGTGGACGTGACAACCCTGCTCGACACCGACGACCATCTGAGCTTTCGCCGACCCGGCGTGGGCATGGACGTGGCGCAAAAGCTGCGCAAGGGCAAATGGAGCATCCAGCGCCAAATTGACCTGCACGGCCTGCGCAGCGACGAGGCGCGCGAGGCGCTGGGCAGCTTTATCCGCGAATCGCACAAGCAAGGCATTCGCTGCGTGCGCGTGGTGCACGGCAAAGGCCTGGGATCACCAGGCAAAGCGCCAGTGCTCAAGGACAAAGTGCACCGCTGGCTGGTGCAAAAAGCCGAAGTGGTCGCCTTTGTGCAAGCGCAACCCGCCCAAGGTGGCGCCGGTGCGCTGGTGGTGCTGCTGCAGCCGGTGCGACGGGGCACTGTCAAGCCAGCCAGCGACAAGCCAAAGCAATAGCGTTATCGCGAGGCCGCAGAAATAGCGTCACTGCGAGGCCGTAGGCCGCGGCAGTCCATCGTCGTAGTGGATTGCCGCGCTGCGCTCGCAATGACGGCCTAATTCCTCGTCACTGCGAGGTTGCAGAAGTAGCGTCACTACGAGGTTGCAGAAGTAGCGTCACTGCGAGGGCGCAGAAATAGCGTCACTGCGAGGCCGCAGGCCGTGGCAGTCCATCGTCGTAGTGGATTGCCGCGCTGCGCTCGCAATGACGGCCCCATTCCTGGTCACTGCGAGGCCGCAGAAGTCGCGTCACTGCGAGGCCGCAGGCCGTGGCAGTCTAGGACTGCCGTGGATTTTTACCGTGCCGCGTTCGGAAAGAACAGTTGCTGGCCGTCAATCTTGTAGGCAGCGATAGTGGCCTGGCCGGGGGCGGATGTCACCCAGTCCACAAACTTTTGCGCGTCCGCCGCCTTGGTGTGCGGGTGGCGGGCGGGGTTGACGACCATCACGCCGTACTGGTTAAAGAGGCGGCTGTCGCCTTCGACCAGCACCTGCAAGTCGCCCCGGTTTTTGAAGCTCAGCCAGGTGCCCCGGTCGGTGAGCACGTAGGCGCCGGTGGCGGACGCCATATTGAGCGCCGGGCCCATGCCGCAGCCGCATTCTTTGTAGCCGGTACCGCGCGCCTCGGCCGTGGGCGTGAGCTTCCAGAAACGCAGTTCGGCGGCGTGGGTGCCGCTTTTGTCGCCGCGCGAGACAAAGGCGGCGTTACCGGCGCTGAGTTTGGCAAGCGCTGCGGCAATGTCCTTGCCGCGTGTTTTGGCCGGGTCAGCAGCCGGGCCCACCAACACGAAGTCGTTGTACATCACAGCAAAGCGCTTGATTGCAAAGCCCTCGGCCACGATTTTTTCTTCGGCTACCTGGTCGTGCACGAACAGCACGTCGGCGTCGCCCCGGCGGCCCATGTCAATGGCCTGGCCGGTGCCCAGGGCTACTACTTTCACCTCCACGCCCGTGGTCTTGGCAAACGCGGGCAGCAGATGCGCAAACAGGCCCGACTGCTCGGTGGACGTGGTGGACGCCATGACGATGGGTTCGGCCTGTGCGGCGGTGGACGCCGCAAGTAGCGAAAAAGCCAGCGCAAGCCAGGGGGTAAACGGTGATTTCACAAGAGTTCTCCTTTAACAAAAATATGGGCGGCCGGGCACTGCGTTTGCAGCACGGCGGCATCAAAAAACTGGGCCACGGGCAAATCGGCCAGCAACTGGCCACGCTCAAGGTAGATCACCCGCTGCGCCAGGCGCTTGACCTGGCCCAGGTTGTGGCTGGCAAACACCAAGGTGGCGTCGGCGCGGCTTTCGGCAAAGCGCTGCATGAGGGATTCGACCTCGGCTTTGGCATGCGGATCCAGGCTGGCCGTGGGTTCGTCCAGCAGCAGCAACTGCGGCGCCAGCGCCCAGGCCCGTGCCAGCGCAACTTGCTGCTGTTGCCCCAGCGATAGCGTGCGTGCGCTGCGCCCGGCCAGCTCTTGCAAACCGGCTGCGCGCAGAGCCCCCAGCGCCTGCACTTGGGCCTGGCCCCAGGACGCGCCACGCAGCCACAAAGCCAGCGCCACCGACCGCTGCACCGTGGTGCGCAGCATGTGCGGCCTTTGAAACAACATGGCCTGGCGCAGCGCGGGCGCAGCAGCGCGCTCGCCTTGGGTGGGGGCCAGCAAGCCGTGCAGCAGGCGCAGCAGCGTGCTCTTGCCCGAGCCGTTGGAGCCCACCAGCGCCACGCGTTCGCCGGCCTGCAGGTGCAAAGAAACCTGGGTCAGCGCACTGGCCTGCTCGGGCCGCGCGCGGCGCAGGCTGCGGCCATCGGCACCGATTTGCACGCTGGCGTCGCTCAAGCGGATGAGCGTGCTCACAGCGCCAGGCCCCGGTTCAGCGCCAGGCCAGCGCCCTCGGCGCGCAAGCGCCAGCGTCGCAGCAGCGCCACCAGCAGGTTAAGCGCCAGCACCACGCCCAGCAGCACCAGGCCCAAGCCCAGCGCCAGCGGCAAGTCGCCCTTGGATGTTTCCAGCGCAATCGCCGTCGTCATCACCCGGGTAAAGCCGTCGATATTGCCGCCCACAATCATCACCGCGCCCACCTCAGATATGGCGCGCCCAAAGGCGGCGATTAGCACCACCAAGAGCGCGTGGCGTTCGTCCCAGGCCAGCAGACCGGCGCGCAGCGCGGCGCCCGCGCCCAACGAGCGCAGTTGTTCGCCGTGCAATTGTTCGGCGTCTTGCACGGTTTGGCGGGTGAGCGCGGTCACGATGGGCAGCACCAGCACCGCCTGCGCCAGCACCATGGCCTTGAAGCTGAACAGCCAGCCCAAATAGCCCAGCGGCCCCGAACGTGACAGCAGCAAATACACCAGCAGCCCCACCACCACCGAAGGAATGGCCAGGCTGGTGTTGAGCAAGGTCAGCACCAAAGAGCGCCCGGCAAACTGCGCCACACCCAGCCAGGCGCCTAAGCCCAGCCCCACACTGCACGCCAGCAAACAAGCGCAGGCGCTGACCGCCAGCGAACGCGCCACGATACCCATCAGCTGGGGATCGAGCGAGATAACGAGTTGCAGCGCGGTATTGGCGCTTTGGGTCAGGGTGGTCATGGAAGGGGTTGGTGGATGAATCGACGGGCACGTTCACCTTGGACCAGATGCACGGATCTGAAATGCTGGGATGCGCCAACGGGGG
>CAMDHS010000187.1 GCA_945898115.1 Comamonas sp. lk | reverse complement strand
TGCATGTCCAGGCTCCATTGCTCCACGGGCCCGAGTTTGGGCGACAGGCACAAAAATACCAGCAAGCTGTCCAGCGGCACCGTGCTTTGTTGGCCGTCCTTGTCGGTCACCACCAGGCCGTGCAGCCGCGTCTGGCTGCGCAGGCCGGTAATTTGACCTTCGACAAAGCGCAAGCGGCCTGAGGCCCGCAGCGCCTTGATCTGGGCCAGGGTGGCGGCTTCGGCCTGGAAAACGTCGCGCCGGTGGATCAGGGTGACACTTTGCGCAGCGGATTCGCAAAGGGCGATTGCCGCCTCAAGCGCGCTGTCTTCGCCGCCCAAGACCACTAGGTCTTGTTTGCGAATCGCCTCAAGGTCTGGCAGCCGGTAATGAAGCTGCGTGCCTTCAAAGGCGTTCAGGCCTTCCACGTGCAGTTTGCGGGGCTGAAAGGCGCCCACGCCTGCTGCAATAAACACGGTCTTGGCCATAAAGCGCGTGCCCGCAGAGGTTTGCAGCTTGTAGCGGCCGTCGTCTTGGCGCTCTATCACTTCGATGGTTTGGTTGAAGTGAAACGTGGGCTTAAAGGGTGCGGCTTGGTCGAGCAGGCGCTCGGTCAGTTCGCGGCCGGTGCAGAGCTTAACGGCCGGAATGTCGTAGATTGGCTTGTCGGCGTAGAGCGCGATGCATTGGCCGCCGGCAACGGGAAGGGCGTCCACCACATGGGCATGTACGCCCAGAAGCCCGAGTTCAAACACCTGAAACAGGCCCACAGGCCCGGCGCCGATGATGAGCGCGTCGGTCTCAATAGGGGTTTGGGACCGTTCCAAGGCAAAAAAACCGTTTAGCGAATCAAAGCGGACAGCTTGTCCGTCTTGTCTTTCCACGCTTCAGCTTCGGGCAGGGGCGCTTTGCGCTTGGTGATGCTCTTCCAGTTCGTGAGCTTGGCCAGCTCGGCGTTGATTTTGGTCATGTGCTGCTGGTCGTGGGGCACGTCTTCTTCGGCGTAAATGGCGTTGACCGGGCATTCGGGGATGCAGACAGCGCAGTCGATGCATTCGTCGGGGTCAATCGTCAGAAAGTTGGGGCCTTCGCGGAAGCAGTCCACGGGACACACGTCCACGCAATCGGTGTATTTGCAGTTGATGCAGGCTTCGGTAACTGTATGGGTCATGGCTTGTTCGGTGCGTGGGATGGGGCGCTTGCGCACAGGCGCTAAGCCCTTGAGTTTATTCGATCAACAATGCCCCGGCAGTCGCATGGGTAGCCGTGTCCACCAGGATGAGCGAACCCAGCACGCGGGATTGGTCAAAGCCCAGCGCGGCAATCGGCTGCTGCAGGCCCAGCGTGATGTGGCCAATGGCGTTGGGTTCGAGCTCGGTGGCATCGGTTTGGGCCAGGGTGTTGACGTCCAGGCGGTGGTTGATGCGCAGCACCTTGGCCTTGATCCAGCGGTGGCCGTGCAGCGCCCAGTAGCTGCGGCCCACCACCAGGGGGGCGTCGTCCATCCAGGCCACGGTGCCGCTAATGGTTTGGCGTGGTGCAAAGTCGGCAGTGTCGGCCAGCAGCCAGTCGCCGCGCGAGACATCAAGCTCGCGGTCGAGCACGATGCCCGCGCTGTGCTTGGCGCTGACCGCCTCGGGCTGGCGCACGTGGTCGAGCACCTGCGCAATCGTGGCGGTTTTGCCGCTAGGGAACACGGTGACACTTTGGCCGACCTGCGCGTGCCCGGTGGCCAGGCGGCCCCAGAAAACGCGCCGGCCTTGGCTGGTGTCGCTGGAGCCAGAAAATTTCTCAACCCACTGCACCGGAAAAGCCAGCGGCAGGGCCAGTTCGGCCGGGGTGACGGGCAATTGTTCGAGCAGACGCAGCAGGCTCGCGCCCTGGTAGCCGCACCAACCGGGGGTCGAAGTCACGACGTTATGGCCTTGCAAGGCGGAAATCGGAATGGTGGCCGCGACGCGGATGCCTGCTTCGGCAGCAAAGTTTTCCAGCGCCTCGCGGATGCAGGTAAACGCCTCGGTGGCGTTGCCGGGCAACGCCGGGTCTTCCAGGGCGTCGAGCTTGTTGACTGCAAACACGATGCTGGGCACGCGCAAGAGTTTGAGCAAGAGCGCATGGCGCCGGGTTTGGGGCAGGAGTTTGACTTCGCCCACGTCCTTCCCCACTTTTTTCCATTTCAGTTTGGTGGCGTCCACCAGCACCACGGCGGCGTCGGCGCTGCTGGCGGCGGTGACCATATTGCGGGTGTATTGCTCGTGACCGGGCGTGTCGCCAATGATGAACTTGCGCGCCGGAGTGGCAAAGTAGCGGTAGGCCACGTCGATGGTGATGCCCTGTTCGCGCTCGGCGGACAGGCCGTCGGTAAACAGCGCCAGATCGGCCGCGCCGCTTTTGGACACGTTCTCCAACTGGTCTTGCAAGACCGATCGACTGTCCACCAGCAGTCGTCCAATCAGCGTGCTCTTGCCATCGTCGACCGAGCCGCAGGTGATGAATTTCAGGGCTGCGTGGCGGTCGAGCGCTACCGGGCTGGTAGCTGCTTGGTGTGGTCCGATGGTGGTCATTAAAAGTACCCGTCTTTCTTGCGTTTTTCCATGGAGGCTTCGGACGTGTTGTCGTCCATGCGGGTGGCGCCGCGCTCGCTCACATCGGCGTTGAGCGTCTCGATCACGATTTCTGCGGCACTGGCGGCCAGGCTGGCGACCGGGCAGGTGCAGGTGATGTCGCCCACGGTGCGAAAGCGCACATCGCGCAGCTGCACCTGTTCGTCGGCCAGCGCCGGGGTTAACGGCGTTACGGGCACCAACAGGTCCTTGCGTTCGACCACCGCGCGCTGGTGGGTGTAATACAGCGAAGGCAGGGCGATTTGCTCGCGTTCGATGTATTGCCACACATCAAGCTCCGTCCAGTTGGAAATGGGGAACACCCGAAAGTGTTCACCAGGCTGCAAGCGGGTGTTGAACAGCGTCCACAGCTCGGGGCGCTGGGCCTTGGGCTGCCATTGGCCAAAGCTGTCGCGGTGGCTGAAGACGCGCTCTTTGGCGCGGGCTTTTTCTTCGTCGCGCCGGGCCCCGCCAATCAGGGCGTCAAAGCGGAATTCGTCAATGGCCTCCAACAGCGTCACCGACTGGTGCACATTGCGGCTCTCGCCCGGGTGCGCCAGGCGCACCGTGCCGCGCGCCATGGAATCTTCCACGCTGCGCACAATCAGCTCGGCGCCCAGCTCTTTGGCGCGCAGGTCGCGGAAATCGGTCACTTCTGAGAAGTTGTGGCCGGTGTCGATCATCAGCAAAGGAAAGGGCAGGCGCCCGGCGCCAAAGGCTTTTTCTGCGCAGCGCAGCATCACCAGCGAGTCTTTGCCGCCTGAGAACAGCAGGGTGGGGCGCTCAAAAGTGGCGGCTACTTCGCGCAGGATGAAGATGGTTTCTTCTTCCAGGGCGTCAAGGTGCTGGTTGCTGACGCGGGCCAGCAGTTCGGGAGCAATTGGGGCGTTCATGGTGGGGTTCACTTTATGAAAAAAGGGTGCGCGGTTCAGGCTTTGACGTGCAGGCCGCACTCTTTGGCGGATTCGGTCTCCCACCACCAGCGCCCGGCGCGAAAGTCTTCGCCCAGGGACACGGCCCGGGTGCAAGGCGCGCAGCCCACGCTGGGGAAAAACTGGTCGTGCAACGGGTTGTAGTCCACCTTGTTCTCGGCGATGTAATGCCACACGTCACCCCAAGTCCAGTCGGCCAGGGGGTTGAATTTGGCGAGTGCGGAATTGCTCGTGTCCAGCACAGGCACTTCGGCCCGCGCGTTGGATTGTTCGCGGCGCAGGCCGGTAATCCAGGCACGCTGGCCAAGGAGGGCGCGTCCTAGTGGCTCCATCTTGCGGATGTCGCAACAGGCCTTGCGTTGCGCCATGCTTTTAAAAATGGCGTCTTGCCCTTCGTTGCGCACAAAGGCAATGACCGCCTCATGCTCGGGTCGGAACACCCGCACTGGGGCGCGCGAATGGGCCTGCGTGCGCTCCAGCAGCGCCAGGGTCTCGCTGTGCAAGGCACCGGTTTCGAGCACAAAAACGGGAATATCGAGTTGCAAGGCGTTGATCAGGTGGGTGATCACCACGTCTTCGGCGCCCAGGCTGGACGCCTGTGTTGCCGGGTTGAACTCGGCGGCGGCTTGCTGCAACAGCGTGTGTGTGCGCGCCAGTTTTTGCGCAAAGTCGGCGCTGGCATCGGCGTTGCGGGCCAGGGCGCTGGAGGGGCTGGTGGTGCGGTTGGGAGTCAGCATGGGCGCAATAAAAAGGGTGTTGGGGAAAGTTGGGACAAAGCTAGCGCCAAGCAGGGCAAAAAACTGCCCCGAAAAACGTGGGTTGGTGTGTGTTTAGGCCGCTTGCTGGAACCGGGGCGCGCCTATGGCGTCGCCCTGGTAGAAGCTGCTGTAGTGGCCTAGCAGCTTTTGTCCGTGGGCGGCGTCTTGGTCGGCGCGCAGCACGGCGCTGCTAAAACCGCTGCGCTGCATTTGCAGCAGCTGGTCAATCAGCACATCGCCTTGGGCTCGGATGTCACCAGCAAAGCCACGGCGGCGCAGCACATAGGCCTGGCTAAAGGCGCGGCCGTCGCTGAACTTGGGAAAGTTCAACACGATTTGCGCAATGCCATCGAACGCCACGGCTTGCGCGTCGGTGTCGTTGGCCAGGGCCAGCGTGCTGGCTGGCGCGTCTGCTTCGGGCAGGTCGGAAGAGGTAATCAGGGTCAGTGCCATGGGGTGCGTGTCCAAATAAGTGGGTTAGACGCTTAGGCCGCGATACGGGCCGTGGCAAAGCGCGCGCCATTGGCTGCTGCCTTGAAGGCGTCAGGTCCTAGGCGCTGCAGCGTGTCGATGAAGTTTTCGCCCGCGTCGCGCTGGTCTTTGTAGACGTCGAGCACGGCCTCAATCACGTCCACCACTTCGGCTGCGGCAAACGAGGGGCCAACCACCTTGCCCGCACGCGCGGGGCCACTCAAATCGGAACCGTCCGAGCCGCCCAGGGTCACTTGGTACCACTCTTGGCCGTCCTTGTCCACGCCCAGAATGCCGATATGGCCGCTGTGGTGGTGGCCGCAAGAATTGATGCAGCCGCTGATGTGCAGGTCAATTTCGCCCAGGTCAAACAGTTCGTCGAGGTCTTGGTAGCGCTCGGTAATGGCGGCGGCCAGGGGCAGCGAGCGGGCGTTGGCCAGGGCGCAGTAGTCGCCGCCGGGGCAGGCAATCATGTCGCTGAGCAAGTGGATATTGGCCCGCGCCAAACCAGCGGCTTTGGCGGCGTGCCACAGATCAATCAGCTGGTCCACGCGCACCCAGGGCAAAACCAGGTTTTGGTCATGGTTGACGCGCACTTCGCCTGCCGAGAACTGGTCGGCCAGCACCGCGCTGGTGCGCAACTGGTCGGCGGTGGCGTCGCCAGGTGCCTGGCCTAGGCGTTTGAAGGACAGCGTGACCGCACGCAGCCCCGGGTTTTTGTGGCCGGCCACGTTTTGCGCCAGCCAGCGGCCAAATTCGGGCGTGGCTTGCGCCTGGGCGATCAGCGCGTGTTCTGCGGCGTTTTGGGTGGCCACGGGTACGGCGTCCACGGTGGGCGCAACAAAGCAGGCGCTTACGCGGTCGAGTTCGGCTTGCGGAATGGTGTGCTTGGCGCCGTCGGCCAAAATGCGTTGGTATTCAGCCTCGACTTCGTCAAAATAACGCTGGCCTTCGGCCTTGACCAAAATCTTGATACGCGCCTTGTACATATTGTCCCGACGGCCCCAGCCGTTATACACGCGCACGATGGCTTCGATGTAGTTCAGGATCTGGTGCCAAGGGAGGAACTCGCGGATGGTGCTGGCAATCACTGGCGTGCGGCCCATGCCGCCGCCTACCATCACCTTGAAGCCGACCTCACCCGCCTCGTTGCGCAGCAATTTCAGGCCCACATCGTGCCAA
>CAMDHS010000186.1 GCA_945898115.1 Comamonas sp. lk | reverse complement strand
CCACCGAGTCTTTGATGTAGTCGTCGCGTAACACTTCGTTCAGGGCGTTGAGCATGGGCACTTCGCGTTCCACCAGTTGGCCGTCTTGCACAGCCAGCACGCGGTAAGTCTGGCTCTTGAGCACGTGGTCGTCCGTGCGTTTGCCTTCCTCATAGCGGCCTTTCAGACCGGTGGAGTAGAAGGTAGCGGCGTTGCTCGACTCGTCGGCACCAAACAGGTCAATGGTCACGCTGAAGTGGAAGTTCAGGTAGCGCTGGATGGTGGGTAGGTCAATCACGCCGGCAGCGCGCAGGGTGCGCACGTCGTCGGTCTTGAGCTCATTCATGGCCGCGCAAGTGCGGCTGATCACCCGGCTGATGCCGGACTCGCCCACAAACATGTGGTGCGCCTCTTCTGTCAGCATGAATTTGGTGGTGCGGGCCAGCGGGTCAAAGCTGCTCTCAGCCAGGGCGCAGAGCTGGAACTTGCCGTCGCGGTCGGTGAAGTAGGTGAACATGAAAAAGCTCAGCCAGTCCGGCGTCTCTTCGTTGAACGCCTGCAAGATGCGGGGGTTGTTCTCTTGGCCGCTGCGGCGCTCGAGCAAGGCTTCGCCTTCTTCGCGGCCGTCACGGCCAAAGTGCTTGTGCAAGAGGTAAACCATGGCCCACAGGTGGCGGCCTTCTTCCACGTTGATTTGGTACAGGTTACGCAGGTCGTACATGCTGGGCGCGGTCAGGCCCAGGTGGCGCTGCTGCTCGACCGATGCGGGCTCGGTGTCACCCTGGGTGACGATGATGCGGCGCAGGTTGGCGCGGTATTCGCCGGGCACGTCTTGCCAGGCGGCTTCGCCCTTGTGGTCGCCAAAGTGGATTTTGCGGTCGGCTTCACCGGGGTTCAAAAACACACCCCAACGGTAGTCGCGCATCTTGACGTGGCCAAACTGCGCCCAGCCTTGCGGGTCCACGCTCACGGCGGTGCGCAAATACACCTCGGAATCGGTGCTGCCAGTGGGGCCCATGTCGTCCCACCAGCTCAAAAAGTTGGGCTGCCATTGCTCAAGCGCACGCTGCAAGGTGCGGTCTTCGCTCAGGTTGACGTTGTTGGGGATCTTGTCGCTGTAATTCATGGATGACATAGGAAACTCCGTGGCGTTGGGGGGTGGGGACTAAAAAAAGGGGTGAATGAATGCGGGGTTTAAACGCGGTTCCAGTCAAAGGCAGCGCGCTCGCCTTTGCCGTAAACCTTGAGCGCGCCTTTTTCGCCAACGGCGTTGGGGCGCTGGAAAATCCAGTTTTGCCAGGCGGTGAGGCGACCGAACACGCGGGTGGCCATGGTTTCCACGCCGTTAAAGCGCAGATTGGCTTCCATGCCGGTCAGGGCGTCGGGCGACATGGACACGCGCTCTTCGATGGCGATGCGCACCTCGTCGGTCCAGTCAATATCGTCCGGGTTGGCGGTGACCAGGCCCAAGGCAAAAGCGGCGTCGGCGTCTAGCGCCTGGCCTTTGACAGCGGCAATGGCGTCGAGCGGGGCTTGTTCGCCATAGAAGCGGCGCACCAGGCGGGTCTGGTTCGTGGCCATGGGGTAGAGCGCAAAGTTGACGTCGCCCACGGTAAGGCGGGGGGACGCAGCCTCGTCGTCAGGCAGCATGAGTTGGTAGCTGCGGTCGCAGGCCAGGGCCAGCTCCAAGAAGCTGCCCGCAAAGCACGAACCAGCCTCAATCAGCGCAAACAGGCTGCGGGAGGACACGTCCAGGCGGCTGAAGGTGCGGCGCAGCAGGCCAATGGTTTCGCGCACCAGCCAGTGGTTTTGGTTGGCCAACAGCGCGGCGTCCATGGCAAGCACCGCGGCGGCGTCGCCCTGGGTTTTGATGAGCCAGGTGCCGATCTCGTTCTCATTCGTGCGCATCAACAAAATTGCGTCTTCGAGTTCGCGCGCCAGCACCAGCGGGTACCAGTTGGAACCTGCGGCTTCAATCTCGGCAATGCTGGCGGGCTGCGCGCCGCTGGGGGCGTGCACGGTAAACACGGCTGTGCGCTTGGCGCGGTCGATGTCTACTTTGACGTGGCTGTAATGCAGTGCGTCGGCGCTGTGCTCGCGGTGCAGGGGCGTGAGCGCCACGCCTTTGCCATTGGCAGGGCGGTCGCTCTGGGCGGCGAGTTCCAGGGCGCGGGCTTGCACGCGGGCGGCAAAGTCGGCGGGGCGCACAGACTCGTCTACCAGGCGCCATTCCACGGCTTTTTTGCCACGCACGCCCTCCACACTGGTGCAAAACAGGTCGGCCAGATCGTGGCGCACTTTGCGCTTGTCGGTCACACGGGTCAGGCCGCCGGTACCGGGCAGCACGCCCAAGAGCGGCACTTCGGGCAGGCTCACGGCGCTAGAGCGGTCGTCCACCAGAATAATTTCGTCGCAGGCCAGGGCCAGCTCGTAGCCACCGCCAGCGCAGGCGCCGTTGACTGCGGCCAAGAATTTCAGGCCGCTGTGGGCGGACGAGTCTTCCAGGCCGTTGCGGGTCTCATTGGTGAACTTGCAAAAGTTCACTTTCCAAGCGTGGCTGCTGACGCCCAGCATAAAGATGTTGGCGCCCGAGCAAAACACTTTGTCTTTGGCGCTGGTCACCACCACGGTGCGCACTTCGGGGTGTTCAAAGCGGATGCGCTGAATAGCGTCGTTCAGCTCAATGTCCACGCCCAGGTCGTAGCTGTTGAGCTTGAGTTTGTAGCCAGGGCGCAGGCCGGCGTTTTCGTCAAAGTCGGCTTTGAGCGTGGCAACCGCGCCGTCAAAGCTGAGTTTCCAGTGCTTGTAATTAGCCGGTTGGGTTTCGTAACTGACGGTGCTGGATGACATGACCGGATGCTCCTAAGTGAAGGTGCACAAAAATGCACTTTTTAATGATTACGCATCATAGTGCACGTTTTGAACCAAGGTCAAGCATTTTTTTGCATCTTTTTTTCAGACCTGCTTTTCAGGCCTGTATGTGCAGCCCTTGGCGCACCGTGTGGCGCAGCAATTCAAAGGTGGCGTCCAGCGGCTGCGCGCTGGTGTTCACGCTGAGTTGCGCCTTGGAATAAAAGGGCGCGCGGCCCGTCAAAATGCCCTTGAGGTCTTGCATCGCCTCTTTGCTCGCCGCCATGGGGCGCATATCGCCTTGGGCAATCACGCGGTGCATATGGTCTTCGGGCGCGGCCTGCAGCCACACCGTGGTGCAGTGCGCCAGCAGCAGGTTAAAGCTCGCCGGGTCAGACACCAAGCCGCCGGGCGTGGCAATCACCGCCTCGGGGTAGATCTGAATGGTCTCTTCGAGCGCGCGACGTTCGTAGCGGCGGTAGGCGCTCACGCCATACAGGGCCTGGATTTCGGCCACGCTGCAGCCAGCAAATTTTTCGATCTCTTGGCTTAGCTCCACAAAGGGAAATCCCAGGTCTTGCGCCAGCATCTTGCCCAGCGTGGACTTGCCTGCGCCGCGCAAACCAATCAGCGCCACGCGCGGGCTCAGGGTGGCGTTGCCGCCGCCCGTGCCCAGCAGTTCGCCAATGGCCACGCGCACTTTTTGCAAGGTGGCGTCGTCGCGCTGCTCCAGCATTTCTCGGATCATCAGCCACTCGGGCGACGAGGTGGTGACGTCGCCAATGAGCTCGCTCACCGTGCATTGCAGGGCGCTTGCCACTTGCAGCAGCACCAGCACCGACGCATTGCCCAGGCCGTATTCCATATTGGCCAGATGGCGCTCGGACACATCGGCGGCCAGGGCCAGCGCCTTGCGCGTCATGCCCCGGCGTGAACGCAATGCGCCCACGCGCGCGCCCAAGGCGACCAAAAACGGGTGTTTTGCGGGCGGCAGCGCCAGCTCCGCATCCGAAATTACGCTAGGTGTTAACCCTGATTTATGCAATATAGTGCTTGACATGGTGTTTCGTTCGCTTTATCTTTCGTGTGCAGAATAATTCATTCTCTCAAAAATCACAAGCCAAACGGACAAGCGCACATGCCTTTTACTTCTTCTATTGCCGAATTTCGCAGCCACCTGGCGCAGTTGTGCGCTCCCTTGGCCGGCAAGCCGCTCAACGCCGAGTTGGCCGACTGGCTCAACGCCGAACACGGCGTGGGCAGCAGCAGCTTTGCGGCGCTGCAAGCCGATTGCCAGCGCGGCGTGGCCGAAGGCTGGTTGTGCAAGCGCGAAGGTGGTGGCATCCGTTATGGCCGCATCTTCAAAGCGGCTGACGATTTGCAGCGCTTCTCGGTGGACGTGGTGGATATGGAAAACATCGCCGGCCCGCACCACGCCCATCCTTTGGGCGAGATTGACCTGGTCATGCCCCTAGAAGGTGACGCCCTGTTTGACGGCCACCCGGCCGGCTGGATGGTTTGCCCACCCGGTTCCGCCCACAGCCCCACCGTAAGCCAAGGCCGCGCCCTGGTGCTGTATTTGCTGCCCGAAGGCGAAATTGCCTTTACGCGTTGATCCCTTTCCCAGAACCTTAAAGACCGCACCATGACCGAACTTCTCCCTAATTACTTTGGCGGCCAGTGGTCGCACGGCACCGGCGCAGGCAGCACCTTAGTGGACCCGGTCTTGGGCACGCCCCTGGTGCGGGTGGACGCCACCGGCCTGGACTTGGCCGCAGGCTTCGCCTTTGCCCGCGACACCGGCGGCGCCGCGCTGCGCGCCCTGAACTACCGCGAGCGTGCCGCCCTGCTGGGCGCCGCCGTCAAAGTGCTGCAAGCCAACCGCGACGCCTATTACGAGATTGCCACCGCCAACAGCGGCACCGTCAAGAACGACTCGGCGGTGGACATTGATGGCGGCATATTTACCTTGGGCACCTACGCCAAGCTCGGTGAATCGCTGGGCGAGCGCCACCATCTGGTAGACGCCGACATGGTGCGCTTGGGCAAAGACCCGCTGTTCCAGTCGCAGCACGTGCTGGTGCCCACGCGCGGCGTGGCGCTCTTGATTAATGCGTTTAACTTTCCGTCGTGGGGCCTGTGGGAAAAAGCGGCGCCCGCGCTGCTCTCGGGCGTGCCGGTCATCGTCAAGCCCGGCACCGCCACCGCCTGGCTGACCCAGCGCATGGTGCAAGACGTGGTCAACGCCGGTATCTTCCCGCCCGGCGCCTTGTCTATCGTCTGTGGCAGCTCTGCGGGCTTGTTGGATGCGCTGCAGCCGCTGGACGTGATGTCGTTCACCGGCTCGGCCGAGACCGCCCACCAAGTGCGCCTGCACGCCGCCGTGTCCCAGCGCTCGGTGCGCGTGAATATTGAGGCCGACAGCCTGAACTCGGCCTATTTGTTGCCGGGTGAGGACGCCAGCAGCGCCGCCTTTGGCCTGTTGGTCAAAGAAGTGGCGCGCGAGATGACGGTCAAGTCGGGCCAAAAGTGCACCGCCATTCGCCGCGTCTTTGTGCCCGAAGCCCTGTACGACGCCGCCGCCCAGGCCATCGGCGCGCGCCTGGCCGCCACCACCGTGGGCAACCCGCGCAACGAGACGGTGCGCATGGGCGCGCTGGTCAACCGCGCGCAGATGACTTCGGTGCGCCAGGGCCTGCAACAACTGCAAACCCAGGCCGACACTTTGGTTGACGGCGCCAACACCCCGCTGGTAGACGCAGACCCGGCTATTGCCTGCTGCGTGGCCCCCACGCTCTTGGGCGCCCGCAATGCCGACGGCGCCGACGTGGTGCACGCCATGGAAGTGTTTGGCCCGGTGGCCACCTTGCTGCCCTACCGCAGCAGCGCGCACGCGCTGGAACTGATCCGCCGCGGCCAGGGCTCGCTGGTGGCGTCCATTTATGGCAGCGACCCGCAGGCTTTGGCCGACGCGGCGCTGGCGCTGGCCGACAGCCATGGCCGGGTGCACAGCATCTCGCCCGACGTGGCCGCGTCCCAAACCGGCCACGGCAACGTCATGCCCCAATCCCTGCACGGCGGCCCGGGCCGCGCAGGCGGCGGCGAAGAGCT
>CAMDHS010000185.1 GCA_945898115.1 Comamonas sp. lk | reverse complement strand
GCCCACTTGCACTTGCATGAAGTCGCCCCCGGCAATCAGCTCTTTGGCGCGCAGCACGGCGGCGATGTAGTCGGCCTTGGCAAAGTCGCGCTGCGCCGGGTGGCCGGCGCTGGGCACCACGGCCGGAACTTGCACCGCCTGCGCCAGCTGGTTTTTCAAAGCCTGGAGCCGGGCGGTGCCGCGTGCATACGCGTCGGGCGTGGCCGGGTCCACATAGACCATCAAATGCAGCTTGCCCGACAGGTTGTCGATCACCGCCAGCTCTTCGCACTGCAGCAGCAAGATGTCGGGGCAATGCAGTTCGTCGGGCGGGCAACTGGCCTCCAGCTTTTTCTCGATGTAGCGCACCGCATCGTAGCCAAAGTAACCCGCCAGTCCACCGCAAAAGCGCGGCATGCCCGGGCGCAGCGCCACCTTGAAGCGCTGCTGGTAGCTGGCAATAAAGTCCAGCGGATTGGCGTGCGAGGTCTCGACCACCACGCCGTCGGTCACCACCTCGGTGCGGGCCTGGGCGCCAAAGCCACTACTGCGCAACAGGGTGCGCGCAGGCAGGCCAATAAAGCTGTAGCGCCCAAAGCGCTCGCCGCCCACCACTGACTCCAGCAAAAACGTGTACGGCGCGTTGGCCGTGAGCTTGAGGTAGAGCGACAGCGGGGTTTCCAGGTCAGCAAAGGCCTGGGCGGTCAGGGGGATGCGGTTAAAGCCCTGGGCGGCCAGGGCGGCAAATTCGGTCTCGGTAGTCTGGGGTGTCACGACGGGTCCATGCCTTTTCGAAGTTCGGGGCGAAGGCTGCACTCGCCAATAGGGCGGGCAACATCCGTGCAAGGTGCTGAAAGAGGATTCAGTACACGCCGACTGCGGGGCCTGCGAAGGACATCCCGTGCCGGTCTGGCGCGCGGTGCGCCTGGGCCGCTGGGCAAGGGCTGCAGACCGGAATCTTCAAGCCACCCGCACCGCGCCAGACGCTGGCAAAGCGTGCCAAGTCCGCCAGGGCCAGGCCCCCCGGTCGCTGCAACCTGTAATGCTGATGCGGTGAATGAACATGGCGCTCAGTGTAGCAAAGCAAAAAGCGTTTGGGCCTTAGACGCCACGGGCCCGGTCGGCGTGGAACTGCAGCACAAACGCGCCAAAGCGCCCGGCGTCCAGGGCGTTGCGCACCTCTTGCATCAGGTTCAGGTAGTAATGCAGGTTGTGGATGCTGGCCAGCATGGGGCCGAGCATTTCGCCGCAGCGGTCCAGGTGGTGCAAATAGGCGCGGCTAAAGCCTTCGCGTCCACCGGCGTCCCACGACACGCCGCCGCTGCCGGCGCAGGCGTAGCAAGTGCAGGTGGTGTCCAGCGGCTGGGGGTCGCTTTTATGGCGGGCGTTGCGGATTTTCAGGTCGCCAAAGCGGCTAAACAGCGTGCCGTTGCGCGCGTTGCGGGTGGGCATGACGCAGTCAAACATGTCGATGCCGTGCTGCACCCCCGCAATCAGATCTTCGGGCGTGCCCACGCCCATCAGGTAGCGCGGTTTGTGGGTGGGAAGTTTCGGCCCGATGTGCTTAAGCAGGCGCAGCATGTGCTCCTTGGGCTCGCCCACCGAGAGGCCGCCCACCGCAATGCCCGGGAAATCCATGGCTTCCAGGCCTGCGAGTGACTCGTCGCGCAGGTGCTCAAACATGCCGCCTTGCACGATGCCAAACAGGGCGTTGGGGTTCTCTAGCCGGGCAAACTCGGTTTTGCAGCGCGCAGCCCATCGCAGGCTCAGCTCCATGGAGGCGCGCGCCTCGTGCTCGGTGGTGATCTGGCCCTTGGTTTTGGGCTCGACCGACAAATAGGGCGTGCATTCGTCAAACTGCATCACGATGTCGGAGTTCAGCGTCGTCTGGATTTGCATGCTGACTTCGGGCGTCAAGAACAGCTTGTCGCCATTGACGGGCGAAGAAAACTTGACGCCCTCTTCGGTAATCTTGCGCATGGCGCCCAGGCTCCAAACCTGAAAACCACCCGAGTCGGTCAGGATGGGCTTGTCCCATTTCTCAAACGTGTGCAGGCCGCCAAACTTTTCGATCACATCCAGGCCCGGGCGCATCCACAGGTGAAAGGTGTTGCCCAAAATGATTTGCGCGCCCATCTCGTGCAGGCTGCGCGGCATCACGCCCTTGACCGTGCCATAAGTGCCCACCGGCATAAAAATCGGCGTCTCCACCACCCCGTGGTTGAGCGTCATGCGGCCCCGGCGGGCGTGGCTGCCCAGGTAGCTGCCGTCGGCAGATGCGGGGTCGGATTGGAGGAGGTCAAATTTCAGCATGGGCGGATTTTACTTTTCGTTCACTTCTTACTTATTTGCGCGCTTTACTTTATACTTTTCTTTACTTATCTCAGATCAAGGAGACTATCCATGTCAGACATTGCCGAAGTAGAAGCCATTGTGTCCAGCAAAGGCCAGGTCACGCTGCCTGCGGCCATGCGCGCCAAACTGGGCATTACGGCGGGCTCGCACATCCATTTTGAACTGCGCGGCAACGAACTGGTGATCAAGCCAGAGCTGCCCATGAGCGCCTACCGCGGCATGCTCAAAGGTTACGACCTGGGTGATATTGAACCGGAAAAAGAGCCTGATCGGGAGTTTTGAATGAACGTCGTCGATTCCTCGGGCTGGATGGAGTACCTGCAAGACACGCCCCGGGCGGATTTGTTTGCTGCTGCCATTGAAGACCGCAAGCACCTGCTGGTGCCCACCATCGCGCTCTTTGAAGTGCACCGGGTGCTCAGCCGCAGCCTGGACGCCGCCCTGGTAAACCGCTGCCTGGACGTGATGCGCCTGGGCCGCGTGCTGGACTTGACCGACGCGCGCGCTGTGGCCGCAGCCCAGATTGCCGCGCGCCACAAACTTGCCATGGCGGACGCGGCGATGTACGCAATAGCGCGGGAGTTTGACGCCACCTTCTGGACGCAGGATGTGGACTACCAGGGGCTGCCCGGCGTGCGTTACCAGCCCAAGCCGGGCACTTGAATCAGGGCATCAGTACGTAGCGGCCTGGCGCATCCTCCAGCACCTTGTGACCGGCGCCACCCATGGCCGGTGGCTTAAGGCGTTTGCCCGCCCCGGCTTGCAGCCAGCCCTCCCAAGCCGGCCACCATGAGCCTTCGTGGTTGGGCGCCGTTTGAATCCATGCTGACGGATCCGTGTGGCAATCCTCCTGGCCGTGCAGCGCCACCTGGTAACTGTGGCTGGCGTCTGGCCCGGGCGGATTGACGATGCCCGCGTTATGGCCGCCGCTGGTCAGGCAGAAGGTGATTTCGGTGTGCATCAGCTGGTGGACTTTGTACACCGACTGCCAGGGCGAGACGGTGTCGCGCAGCGTGCCCAGCGCAAACACGGGCAGGCGAATATCTGCCAAAGAAATGGGAATGCCGTCAACCAGGCAGCGCCCGGCAGCCAGATCGTTGTTCAGGTAAAGACGATGCAGGTATTCGCTGTGCTGCCGGTAAGGCATGCGCGTGGCGTCGGCGTTCCAGGCGGCCAGGTCGTTGACCTTTTGGCGCTTTCCCAGCAGGTATTCGCGCTCCATGCGCGACCACACCAGATCACGTGAGTTGAGCAGCGCAAATGCGCCAGCCATTTGCTTGCCGTCGAGGTAGCCTTTGCGCGACATGGTCTGGTCCAGCAGCGCGAGCTGGGCGTCGTCAATAAACAAACCCAGTTCGCCGGGCTCGGTAAAGTCCAGCTCGGAGGCCAGCAAGGTGAGCGAGCTCAGACGATCGTCATGCCTGCGCGCCATGTAGGCCGCAGCCATGGCCAGCAAGGTGCCACCCAGACAATAGCCCACCGCCTGGATTTTTCGCTTTGGCATGATGTCACACACCGCATCGATAGCGCCCATGACGCCAGACTTCAAGTAGGTGTCCATGCCAACATCGCGGTCGCTGGCGTCCGGGTTTTTCCAGGACACGATAAATACCGTGTGGCCTTGCTCCACCAGGTGCCGGACCATGGAGTTCCCAGGCGAGAGATCCAAAATATAGAACTTCAGTATCCACGAGGGCACGATCAAAACGGGCGCGGCAAACACGGTTGCGGTTTGCGGCGTGTACTGGATAAGCTCCATCAAATGGTTGCGAAAAACCACCTTGCCCGGCGTAATGGCCACCTCATGGTCGGGCCGAAAATTTTCAGTACCCGGAACTGGCCCACCACTCAAAAGGCGCAATGCGTCTTCGCGTCGGTTGCGCAGGCCTTGCAGCAGATTGGCGCCGCCTGTTTTCACGGTGACGTGCTGGGCCTCTGGATTGCTCCATAAAAAGTTCGACGGCGAAAACATGTCCAGCACCTGCCGCACCGAAAAGCTAAGCAGCTGCGTTTGGTGGCTGCTCAGGCCCTTGATGCCCGTGGTCGCTTCTTGCCACCACTGCTGCTGGTCCAAAAATGACTGCGCCATCACGCGGTAAGGCCACTGCTGCCATTCGGATGCTGCAAACCGGCGGTCTGACAGGGGCGTGTCTGTTGGTTTTTTCATGGGTGACATTCAATGCGCCTGGCGTTTGCCAAAGCCCATGCGCGACAGAAGCCTGTCCTTCAGCACGACTTGGTGGTAGACCGCGCCCGCCACATGCACGCCAATCTGAATCAGCAGCAAGGTCGCCACCGCGCCATGCACCAACCGCGCCGGGTAGGCCGCAAAGCTCTCGGGCAAGGGCGCGCCGCTGCCGCCAAAAATGATCTCTGGCAATCCGGCCTGCAAGGCCGTGGCCATACCGCTGGCGGCCATGGCAAACACCAGCAGGTACAAGCCCATGTGTGCGATTTTTCCCAAGCCGTCGAGCAGGCGGTTTCCGGTCAAGGCAGGCGCGGGGCCCGTGGTGCGCCAGCGCACCAGCAAGCGCACCAACATCAGGGCGCCAATGGCAATGCCCACCACCATGTGGCCGCGCAGGGCGTCGATCTTGTCGGGCGAGGCGTTGGGCATTTCCTTGAGCACCAACGTGCCCATGGCCAGGGCCAGCAACAAAAGTGCTGCCAGCAACCAATGCAAAACCACCAAGGCGGGGTGGTGGCGGGCGGGTAATGGGTTCATAAAAAACTTCCTTGGATAAAAATTCAGGGCTCGGTGCTGCGGCCTTCACCCACTTCTTCGTGGGTGATGCCGTCGCGGATGTGGTAAATCCGCTTGAACGTTGGAATGATTTTTTCATCGTGGGTGACCACGATGATGGCCGTGTCAAACTGCTTGGCCATTTGGTTCAAGATGCGGATCACGGCCAGTGCGCGCTCGCTGTCAAGCGGCGCGGTCGGCTCGTCGGCCAGGATCACAGGCGGGCGGTTCACCAGTCCGCGCGCAATCGATACACGCTGCTGTTCGCCGCCCGAGAGCTGGTTGGGCATGGCTTTGGCCCGGTGCTGCACATCAAGTGCCGTGAGCAGCACCAAGGCGCGCTTGCGTGCTTCGGCATTGGCAACGCCAGCGAGCATGGGCAACAAGGCCACGTTGTCGGTCACGTCCAGAAAGGGAATAAGGTACGGGGCCTGAAACACAAAACCGATCTTGTCGCGCCGCAGGGCGCGCAGGTCTGCAATCTTCCAGCCCTGGTCGTAGATCACGTCCTGGCCCAAGACCATGCGCCCGCTGGTGGGTTCAATCACCGCGCCCAGGCATTTGAGCAGCGTGCTTTTGCCCGAGCCCGAGGGGCCAACCAGGCCCACCACCTCGCCGGGGCCGACCACCATGTTCACGCCCTTGAGCGCGTCCACTGCGGTGTCGCCTTGGCCATAGCGCTTGGTCAGGTTTTCGATGCGGATGCCGCGCCCGCTGGCCGTGCTTATCAAAGTGCTTATCAGGGTGCTTGTGTTATCCACCAATCGCCTCCGCCGGATCGACCTGCAGCGCGGCGCGAATCGCCACCACGCTGGCCAGTATGCAAATCACCACCACGGCGGCCAATCCGCGTAGCGCATCGCCCGATTCGAG
>CAMDHS010000184.1 GCA_945898115.1 Comamonas sp. lk | reverse complement strand
CCCACAGCGCCAATTTGCTCCAGCTTGCGGGCGCTTAATAAATACAGCTAAACCCGGACCCCCGCGATCACTCTTTTGACCCGGCCCCGCGTTTGGCGTTGCCGGGTTTTTTTATGCTGATCGCCACTTCCCAATCGATGCATTTCGCCGAACCGCTGGCGCTAACCAGCGGCACGTCCATCCGCGCCTACGACCTGAGCTACGAGACCTACGGCAGCCTCAATGCCGACCGCTCCAACGCGGTGCTGGTGTGCCACGCCCTGAACGCCTCGCACCATGTGGCCGGCGTCTACGAGGGGCAAGCCAAGTCTGAGGGCTGGTGGCACAGCATGATCGGGCCGGGCAAGCCGCTCGACACCGACCGCTTTTTTGTCATCGGCATCAACAACCTGGGCTCGTGCTTTGGCTCGACCGGCCCGATGCACGCCAACCCGGACCGCGCGGATGGCCAGGTCTATGGTGCGGACTTTCCGGTGGTGACGGTGGAAGACTGGGTCAACGCGCAGGCGCTGCTGCTCGACCGCCTGGGCATCCAGACACTGGCGGCCGTGATGGGCGGCAGCCTGGGTGGCATGCAGGCGCTGGGCTGGACGCTGCAATACCCGGATCGGCTGCGCCACGCGGTTGTCATTGCCAGCGCGCCCAACCTCACCGCCGAGAACATCGCCTTCAACGAAGTGGCCCGCCGCGCCATCGTCACCGACCCCGATTTCCATGGCGGCAACTTCTACCAGCACAGCGTGGTGCCCAAACGCGGCCTGCGCATCGCCCGCATGATCGGCCACATCACCTACCTGAGCGACGATGTGATGAACGAGAAGTTTGGGCGGCAGTTGCGCAAT
The DNA here is from genome assembly GCA_945898115.1 of Comamonas sp. lk. Lineage (GTDB taxonomy): Bacteria > Pseudomonadota > Gammaproteobacteria > Burkholderiales > Burkholderiaceae_C > Allorhodoferax. The sequence goes on along the minus strand of CAMDHS010000184.1, from coordinate 5,113 downwards.
GTAGTAGCCAATGCGGGCGCAACAGAATTTGCCGCCGGGCCGCCCCAAGGCAAATTAGCCCCCTCGGGGGGCAGCGCAGCACACGAAGTGGCAAGCGTGGGGGCTACCGAGTCAGCGCCGGGCCGCCCCAAGCTGGCGAGCACCCCCTCGGGGGGCAGCGCAGCACACGAAGTGGCAAGCGTGGGGGCTTATCTTTATAGCACCCAGGAGGTGGAGTTTCAGATCGAAAGCTATCTGCGCTACCAGGGCGACAAGTTTGCTGATTACTTTGACGCCAACACCTATTTGCTGATCACCCGGGCCCTGGACTATTTCGACCCGGCGCGTGCATTTGGTGGCAACTTGAGCAAGGCGCTGGCGGCTGCCAAAGCCAAGTTTTTGCTGGTGAGTTTTGCCACCGACTGGCGCTTTGCCCCGGCGCGCAGCCGCGAGATTGTCAAGGCGCTGCTGGACAACCAGCGCGAGGTGAGCTACGCCGAAATCGACGCGCCGCATGGGCACGACGCCTTTTTGCTGGACGACGCGCGTTACCACGGCGTGGTGCGGGCCTATTTCAACAACATGGCGCAAGAGGTGGGCGTATGAGCGACCAAAGCATTCAGCACGCGCTGGCCCAGCTCGTGCCCCAGGGCGCACGCGTGTTGGATCTGGGCTGCGGCGACGGCGCCATGCTGGCGTACCTGCAGGCCATGCGCGGCTGCAGCGGCTACGGCGTCGAGATTGACGACGCCAATGTGCTGGCTTGCGTCAAGCGCGGCGTCAACGTCATCCAGCTCAACCTCGACGAAGGCCTGGCCATGTTTGACGATGCCTCGTTTGACGTGGTGCTGCAAATCGACACCTTGCAACACTTGCGCAACGCCGAGGTGATGCTGCGCGAGACGGCGCGCGTGGGGCGCATTGGCATCGTGGCTTTTCCCAATTTTGCGCACTGGCCCAACCGCCTGAGCGTGCTGGCCGGGCGCATGCCGGTGACCAAGCGCCTGCCCTACCAGTGGTACGACACGCCCAATATCCGCGTCGGCACCCACGCCGACCTGGGGGCGCTGGCGCAGCGTGCCGGCCTGCTAGTGGTGGACAGCTTTGGTCTGCAAGACGGACATACCGTGCGCTTTATGCCCAACTGGCGGGCGGGTACTTCGGTGTACAAGCTCGCGCGCTGACGCGGCTGTAAAACTGTTTATTGTGCTAAGCTTTGAGTGTCGGGTTGTCAGCTGCCCGGCATCGAACTTCTTGGTTCCAAGACGGTGTCCCGTCCAAAGGCTGCTCACGCTTAGGAGCAAACCATGGACACCGCTTTTTCTGAAATTCCCCTTATTACTCCACGCGAGCTTTTGCCCCTTTTGGGTAGGCCGCAATCCCCTTTGCTACTCGATGTGCGCAGGCGCAGCACTTTCGTGGCCCAGCCCACATGGATCGCCGGGGCACGCTGGGTTGACCCGGAACGGGTGGGCGAGTTTGCCAATAGCCGGGCACCTGCCGACGTGGTGGTCTACTGCCAGTATGGACACGGCGTCGGTTCCGAGGCGGCCAAAGTTTTGCGCGCTGCAGGTTGGCGCGTACAAAAGCTTGCTGGGGGAATCGCGGGTGGCGAAGTCGGCGTTGATGATGCAAAAGACATTGCCGCATGGACCGGCATTGACTTGCCGAAGGTCCATAAACGCGAAGACTGGGGCCTGACCGGGCTGGATCCCAGCTGCTGGGTCACCCGTGCGCGTCCAAAGATTGACCGTATCGCTTGCCCGTGGCTGGTGCGCAGATTTATCGACCCATTGGCGGAGTTTTTATATGTACCAGCGTCGCAGGTGCTCGCTGTGGCGTCAGCGCGCCGTGCGGTGTCTTTTGACACCGAAGGCGCGCAGGTCACGCACATGGAAGACAGGTGCAGTTTTGATGCCCTGTTGCACGGCGCCGGATTGAATACACCCGCGCTCAGTCTGCTTGCCACTATCGTGCGCGGCGCAGATACCAACCGACCGGAATTGGCTGGTGCATCGTCCGGTTTGCTTGCCATTTCGTTGGGAATGTCACGCATCCACGCCGATGATCCAACCATGCTCGAAGCCATGATGCCGGTATACGACGCTCTTTACGACTGGTGTTGTTCGCAGGTACCAGGCCAGCCTGAAGCCACGAAAGGGGCGCAGCAATGAACCCGACTCTACCCAACATGGCGGCGCCCACATTGGCGCAGGCCCTGCGCTTTTGGTTCAGGCTCGGCTGCATCAGCTTTGGCGGCCCGGCCGGGCAAATTGCCATCATGCACCGCGAGTTGGTGCAAGAGCGACGCTGGATCTCGGAGCGGCGCTTTTTGCACGCGCTGAACTACTGCATGCTGCTGCCCGGCCCCGAGGCGCAGCAGCTCGCCACCTACCTGGGCTGGCTGATGCACCGGACCTGGGGCGGCGTGGCAGCCGGCGCCTTGTTTGTGCTGCCTTCGCTGCTCTTGCTGCTGGGTTTGAGCTGGGGCTACATGGCTTTTGGCGATGTGCCCTGGATGACCGCCTTGCTGTGGGGTATCAAGCCGGCGGTAGCAGCACTGGTGCTGCAGGCGGTGCACCGCATCGGCAGTCGCACGCTCAAGACGCCCCGGACAGCGCCGCTTTTGTGGGCGATTGCCTTGGTGAGTTTTGTAGCCGTGGCCCTGTTGGAAGTGCCGTTTCCGTTGGTGGTGCTGGGTGCCGCGCTCACGGGGGCGGTGGCGCAACGCTGGCTGCCCGGCCAGTTTGCCGGCGGCGGCTCGCATGGCGCCGCCTCAGGAGGCGCGCCGGCGACCCAGCCTGCAGCCTGGATTGACGACCACACGCCCACGCCGGAGCACGCGCGTTTCACGTCGGCGCGTCTGGCCCGTGTGCTGGCAGCGGGCGCGGCGCTGTGGTTGTTGCCCATGGCGGCGTTGGTGGCGGTCTGGGGCTGGGACGGCACGCTCACGCACATGGCCTGGTTCTTTACCAAGGCTGCTTTGCTCACATTTGGCGGCGCCTACGCCGTGCTGCCCTACGTCTACCAAGGCGCGGTCGAGCACTTTGGCTGGCTGAGCGCCGCACAGATGATGGACGGCCTGGCTTTGGGCGAGACCACGCCCGGGCCACTCATCATGGTGGTGTCTTTTGTCGGCTTTGTCGGGGGTTGGGGCCAGGCGGTGCTGGGGCCGCAGGCGCTGTTTTGGGGGGCGGCGCTGGCAGCCTCGGTGGTGACCTGGTTTACCTTTTTGCCCTCGTTCATTTTTGTTTTGGCGGGCGGGCCGATGATCGAATCGACCCACGGCAAGCTGCAGTTCACCGCGCCGCTGACCGCGATTACAGCTGCCGTGGTGGGCGTGATCGCCAGTCTGGCGGTGTTTTTTGTGCTGCACATCGCACGCCCGGGCGGGGTTTCGGACCCCATTGATTTCGCAGCCTTGGGCTTAGCACTGGCTGCAGCCTGGGCGCTGCTGCGCCTGAAGTGGGGCGTGGTACCGGTGATCGGGGCTTGCGCCGTCTTGGGGCTGGCCCGTCACTTCTTGCTCGGGGCGTGAGGCGCCAGCGCCGCGTCGCTTAGCAGCCCAGCAAGTCGGCCAGCGCCAGCAGGTCGTGCGCGTGCAGCTCGTTGGCTGCCACGGCTTGCCCGTCTTTGGGGTGCTTGGCGCCACATTCAAGCGGCCGCTCAATGTAGGCGGTGCGCAGGCCACAGGCGCGGGCGGCAGCCAGGTCGTCGTGGTGGGTGGCCACCAGCATCACTTGCGCGGGCGCTACGTCAAACACCCGCGCCACGCCGCCATAGGTGCGCGGGTCAGGTTTGTAGGCCTGAAAGGTCTCGGCGCTCAGAATGCAGTCCCAAGGCAGCGCCGCTTGCTTGGACAAGCGGGTGAGCAGATTCAGGTTGCCATTGGACAGGGTGCACAAGATGTATTTGCTTTTCAGGCGCGCAAGGCCGGCCACCACATCGGGCCAGGCAGCCAAGCGGTGCCAGACGCGGTTGAGTTGCGCGCGCTCGGTCTCACCCAGATGCGCCAGGCCAAAGTTGGGCAGGATAGTGTCCAGAATCTGCCGGTGCAAAGCGTCAATCAGCGTCCACGGCAGTTCGCCCGACATGACCCGTGCCATGGCTGGCGCGTAGCCCGCGCGCCAGGCCAGCGCAAAGGCGTCGCCGTCCACCTGCGGGTAGCGCTGCTGCATCTCTTGCGCAATGCTGCCGTGCCAGTCCACCACGGTGCCGAAGATGTCAAAAGCCAGCACCTGCAAGGCGTCGGGCGCGGGAGAGTGGAGCGTTGCGGTGTGCATGGCGAGGGGCCTCAGGTTTGCAAAGTGCGTGCAGGATAGCGCCCAAGCGTGGCATCATGGATGGCTTGCCCTGATTGACCTGACGCCAACCGCGTCGCACCGCACGGAGATTTCCCCATGACCGCCCGCCTGCCCGACACCGCCCTCAATACCGCCCAAGCCCTAGACCAGGTGAGCCAAGCCTGGGACAGCGACATTGTGGAGCGCCTGAGCGAGTACATCGCCATTCCCGCCAAGTCCCCCGCCTTTGACGCCGACTGGGCCGCCCACGGCTATCTGGAAACCGTGGTGCGCAACACCGCGCAGTGGATCGAGGCGCAAAAAGTGGCTGGCCTCACGCTCGAAATCGTGCGCCTGCCCGGTCGCACGCCGGTGCTCTTGTTTGAAGTGGCGTCTACCCGCAGCGCCACCGCAAGCCCGCAAACCGTGCTCATGTACGGCCACCTGGACAAACAGCCCGAGTTTTCTGGCTGGCGCAGCGATCTGGGCCCGTGGACGCCCAAGTACCAAGACGGCAAGTTGTATGGCCGCGGTGGTGCCGATGACGGCTACGCGGCCTATGCGGCCATCGCCGCCATCCAGGCGCTGCAAAGCCAAAAAGTGGCGCACCCGCGCATCATCGGCCTGATCGAGACCTGCGAAGAAAGCGGCTCGTACGATCTGCTGCCTTATGTGGACGCGCTGCGCACCCGACTTGGCGATGTGGGCTTGGTGGTGTGCCTGGATTCGGGCGCGGGCAACTACGACCAGCTCTGGCTGACCAACAGCCTGCGCGGCATGGCCAGCGGCGTGCTCAAGGTTGAAATATTGACCGAAGGCGTGCATTCGGGCGACGCCAGCGGCGTGGTGCC
>CAMDHS010000183.1 GCA_945898115.1 Comamonas sp. lk | reverse complement strand
GATCGTCCACAAAAAACACCCACTGGCCCAGCACGCGTCGGTGACACTGACAGAGTGCATCGAATTTGACATCATTGCCTCCCAGGGGACGCGACTAATAGAAGCCCTGCTGCGTCGCCAGGGCTTCTTGAAGGGTCAATTGCTTCACTACCGCGCCCAGGCCTGGTCGGCTGAGGCCTGCATGCGCTTGATTGCAGGTGGACTTGGAGTTGGGTTCTTGCCTGCCGATGTGGCGGGGGTACAACTCGATAACTTAAATCTGGTGGCTGTCCCCATGTCCGACCCCTGGAGCGTCAGAAACATTCGAATCTGCTTTAAGGACGAGGCCATGCTGTCGCCCGCCAGTCGCCTGTTGGTAAATCACCTAACCAGCAGAGCCGCAGGCGCTAATCCAGCGTGGCCCCGGCCCCTTTGACGGTCTGGCTCGAGCGCTCCCATTCCGAACGCAAAAGGCTTTGGAAGGCCTCTACGCTGGCTGGGGTGAACTCTGCACCCAGCTTCCCCAAACTCTGGCGTATCCTCGGGTTGGCACTGACTTCTGCCATGGCGCTGTTGATTCGTTCCAACTCATTTTCGGGCGTACCGGCTGGTGCAAGCAGTCCGACCCAGGTCTCAAAGGCATAGCCGGGCAAGCCCGCCTCAGCCACCGTGGGCAGTTCCGGCAAGAACTTGGCACGCGTCGCCCCCGAGTAAGCCAGCAATTTGATGCGCGGGTTCGACTTCAGGGCAGGGATATTGATGGCCACGGTTGCCGCACTTTCCACGCGCTCTGTCATCACTTCAATGAGTGCATCGCTGTTGGAGTGCAGTGGTATATGTTGCATTTGCAAACCCGCCTTGGTCAGGAATGACGCCATTGCAAGGTGCGAGGCGCTGCCCACGCCCGCTGAGGCATAGTTGTAGCGCATCGGCCGGTTTCGCACCTGGTCGATGAACTCCGTCAGGTTGTTGGCCTTGCTTCCTACAGGCACCACAAGCACGAAACCTGACAAGCCGATCAAGGCTGCACCCGAAAAATCTTGGGCCGCGTCATAGGCCAAATTTGGATAGATGTGTGCCGAAAAGTAGTGGCCGCTACCGGCCAGCAATAAGGTGTTCCCATCAGGCGCAGCTTTGGCTACGGCAAGCGCGCCTATGGTGCCACCGGCCCCCGGAATATTCTTCACCAAAACGGTGGCCCCCAGCTGTTTACCCAGTTCTTCGCTGATGAGGCGAGCTACGACGTCTTGGGCCGCGCCCGCTGCGAAGGGCACCACGATCCAGACGATGCGAACCTTCTCTTGCGCTTGGACCGGAAGCGCAAGCGCCCATAAAAGCACGCAATGACCCAAACAAAAAACAGAAAAACGGTTCTTTTTTAATGGGTTCATGGCTTGGGTCCCGATGGCTATTGCCAAAGCCTCAAATCACCAATGGAGATTTATCAAACCTTGATTCACCATTCTATGCCCACGCTGCCGCACAAATAATTAAGGCGTATCACACCTAGGCGCTTATGCGCTTGGGTGCACCCGTGGCCGATTTGGCACGCGACTTTTTTCAACCTGCTGCGGCCCATCAAAGAAACCCATGACAACAAACCAAACCAGCGCACTCTTTCTCCACAAAGGCAAAGGCGAACAGGCGCTGGTTGCTGGCAAATCCCACAAGGTCAAGGCCAAAGCTGGGGAACACTACCGCGTCGTCAAAAGAAGCGGCGAACAAGAGCAATTGCTCGATGACGTCATTGCCAAGCGAGTGGGTGATGATTTGTCGGTGCAGTATGCCGACGGCACCCAGGTCACGCTGGAGAACTATTACATCGAATGCAAGGCGCTGGTCGCCTGTGAAGTCACCCTGCCGGGCCAGGACGACAGTCTGTACCAGCCTGGTGCGCAATCTGACGTCGGGGCCGCGCTGGGGGACGGTACCAATTTGGTCTACGCCCACGGCAACCCCGCTACCCTGATGGAGATGGCACAGGGCAACTCTGCGCTGCAAGCGCAGCTCGACGGCCTGAAGGGCGCGCAAGAGACTTGGCAGCCCGAGGACGACCTGGTGGGTGCCGCGCGGCAGGATCTGTTCGGCGCGATCGCAGGAGTCGCGCTACTGATGACCGCTGCGCAGGCGGCGGTGGCACCCGACACCACCGCACCGGCGTTGCCCGGCGCACCTGTGCTCATGAGTGACGACGTTACCCCACTCACCGGAGTCGTTGCCGCCTACGGCGTGACCAACGACCTACGCCCCACATTCTCGGGCAGCGGTGCCGAAGTCGGCGCCACCGTCAAAGTGTTCGATGGCCATGCGCTGCTGGGAACCGCGGTGGTGGGTGCCGGTGGCAGCTGGCAGTTCACCCCGAGTGCTGACCTAGCGCAGGGCCTACACCAGGTCAGTTACACCCTGAGCGACACCGCCGGCAATACCAGCAGTGCCAGTACGCCCATTGCTTTGACCATAGACACTGCGGCGCCCAATGCGCTGTCCCTCACGTTGGACGCCTCTGACGACGGCAACTCCTTGAACGGCGTTGACTTACGCGTCACACTCGCCGCCGACGCCCAAGCAGGCGACACGGTGCACACCACCATCACGCTCGCGGGCGTGGTGCTTGAAACCCTGGACAGCACCCTGAGTGCCGCCAACATCGCCGCAGGCCATCTGCTGATGCATGTGGCCGCAGCATCGGTGCTGCAAGACGGCGTCTACAGCGCCAGTACGCAACTCTCGGACGCGGCGGGCAATGTTGGCGCCCCGCGGGCCAACTTTGCGGTGTTTACGGTCTTTACCGGTTTGGTCCATGACGATTACCTGGCCAACGCCTTTGTCTTTGTCGACAGCAACCGAAACGACGCCTGGGATGCGGGCGAGGCGACCACCCTTACCGACGCGAGTGGCTACTTCAAGTTCGCCTTTGACCCCGATGGCGCACCGGTGCTGGCCATAGGTGGTGTGGACACGGCTTCCGGCGCCACCAACAGCAGCGTGGTCTACAAGGCCTATACCGGTGCGATGGACGCCGCCGCTGCCGGCGTAGACGTTGTGCTCTCGCCCCTGTCGACACTCATTGCTTCGGTGGCCGACCAAAGTGCATCGTCCAGTGACCAACCCATCACCGCGGCGGACCTGCTGCAGGCGGCGACCATGGTCAATGCCGTTTTAGGCCTGAGCAGTGCCAATCCGATCAGTCTGCTGCAGTTTGACCCGGTGGGTGCTTCTTCGTCTACCCTGGCCAGTCAAAACGACCTGGGCCTGCTGTCCGTCAATCGCCAGCTCGGGCTGCTGTTTTCGGCCTCAGGTGCGCTCATCGAAGGCGCCTCCAGCGACGCGGCAGCGGCAGCGGCCGGCGTGGGCGCAAGCCTGGGCGTGTCCGCGTTAGCTGCGTTGGTGCTGACGCGCGGCGCCGCCGAAATCAGCGTGAGCCTGAGCAATACCGCTGACGTTGAGGCCGTAGTGCAGGCCACCATGACCGCCGCCAACAGCACTGGCACCACACAAGACCTGCGTGCAAGTTCGGCCCAGGACCTAACGCTGCTCAGCAGCGTCATCGCCAGCTACAACGCCCGCGTCGACGCAACCACGCAGGACGGCGCGCAATCCACCGAAGCTGTTGCGACCTTGCGCGCAGCAAGCAACCTGCTACTACCGTCCCTCCAGCTGACCGGCAGTCAGGCGGCAAACAACCTGGGCGGGGACATTTCGCTGGCGGCAACCAGCAGCGCCTTGGTGACGAGCGCCGGGTCCGACATCGCAGCTTATGTCATCAGCCAATCCAGCTCGGTGAGCCAGATGGCACAGGTATTCGAAACCAACACTGCCCGCGGCAGCACCGTACAGCTGATCCGCTTGGACATCCAGTTGCCCATGTTGGGTCTGGGCGACACCCTTGACAGCCTCACCATCTCAGGCGTGCCTGTGGGCCTTGAGCTGCTCCGCGTTGACCCGCGCACCGGGCTGGCCAGCGCCCTCTCGGCAGCCGCTGACGGCAGCTATGCACTTGCACCGCAAGATGTCGGCTACCTTGCCATCCGGTCCTCGGCCGCTGCCAACTGCACTCTGGTGCTTTCGGGCACCAACAAGGTAGCCGGAACCAGTACCGACTACAGCGGTTCGTTGTCGGTGGCCATCGGTGTGGCAACGGTAAACGCCACCATCAGCCTGCAAACTGCGATGGACGCCACAGGTCCGCAGACCGGACCGGTCGCCCAGGGCGGACGGTCCGACGATGCCATCCCGACGCTGGCGGGCAGTCTGAGCGCAGAGTTGCAAGGCGGTCAAAGCGTTGTCGTGTACGACGGTGCCACGGCCCTGGGCAGCGCCCTTGTCAATGGAACCGCCTGGAGCTTTAGCCCCGCCGCCGCACTGACAGAAGGCACGCACAGTCTGGTCGCGCGCGTCATGGCCGCCGACACCCTTGTGTCAGCCTCCAGCCCATTTGCGCTCACCGTCGACACCTTGGCGCCACAAGCGCCGGTGCTCTACCCCAGCAACGGGCAAGCAATTTCCGGCAGTGCCGAGGCCGGCGCCTTGGTCACCGTCCGCAGCACTGCTGGGGTGCTGGGCACGGCAATCGCCGACGCCAGCGGCGCCTGGACGCTCCCGGGGCAGACTCTGGCCAATGGCGCCAGTTTCTCAGCCACGGCGACCGATGCGGTCGGCCTCGTCAGCGCAAGCAGCACCGCCACCGTCGATGTCGGCAGGCCCACCGTGGCGCCTGCGCTGCTCGCGGTGCAAGACAACGTGGACCGTCTTGTCGGCGCTTTGGTCAACGGTGCGTTCACGAATGACAGCACACCCACCCTCTCGGGTACCTTGAGCGCGGCTTTGCTCTCAAGCGAGAGCCTGCGGGTCTACAACGGCGACACCGATATCGGCCAGGCCCAAGTCAGTGGCGTCACCTGGAGCTTCACGCCGACTGCGCTCGAGCAGGGCGCGCATGCGTTCAGCGCACGCGTGGCCCGCAGTGACCAACTCGGCACTGCATCGGCCCGTTTTTCCGTGACGCTGGACTCCATCGCACCCATCCTGAGCGTCGGTGTCAGCAGCGTCTTGGATGGCAAAATCGGCATTACCGGCAGCATCGCCCAAGGCGGCCTGACCAACGACAGCCATCCGGCATTCAGTGGTGCGCTTTCCGCGCCCCTGGCGAGCAACGAAACGCTCGCGGTGTACGACACCGTCAACGGCGTAAGCACACGCATCGGCTACGCCAGCGTCAGCGCATCGCAATGGAGCTTCACGCCCAACTACGCGCTACCCGATGGCGCGCACAGCATCACCCTGCGCGTGGAAGACGAGGCCGGCAACCAGGGCGTAGCATCTTCTGCCTACGGGCTGATCGTTGACACGGTCGTCCCCGTAGCGGCAACGCAGGCCCCTGTGATGCAAAGCACCAGTGACAGCGGCCTGAGTGCCAGCGACAAACGCAGCAATGTGGTGCGCCCGGTGTTCTCCGTCGGCGCGCTGGGGTCGGATGTCACCGATATCGTGCTGGTGCTTGACGGGGTCGAAGTAGCCTCTCGGTACGACAGCGCGAGCGGGTTGATTCAACCCGACAATGCCTTTCCAGACGGCGCACACAGCGTGTCCATGCACTACATCGATGCGGCGGGTAACCGCGGCAGCGTCAGTCCGTCGACCTTGATTGCCGTCGACACCGCAGCGCCCAGCGCCCCGACCATCACCACCGTAGCTGGCAACGACACCATCGGTGCGTCCGAGCAAACTGCCGCCTTCAGCGGCACCGCCGAAGCTGGCGCCACCATCGCCCTGACCATCGGCGCCAACGTGCGCACCATCACCGCTGACAGCACCGGCGCGTGGAGCTACACCCTGCTCGAAGCAGACATCTCCGCCATGGGCCAAGGCCCAGAGACGCTCATCGCCACCGCCACCGACGCCCCCGGCAACACCAGCCGCGCAGGTACCCTGGCCATCTGCTTCGACACCGCAGCGCCCAGCGCCCCGACCATCACCACCGT
>CAMDHS010000182.1 GCA_945898115.1 Comamonas sp. lk | reverse complement strand
GTTGGTGGTACCTATGAGTTTGAGGACGGCGATTTCACGAATCTTGCCCATGGTCAGGGTGTAAATGATGAAGGCCACGATGGCCGCGCTAACAATGGCCAGAATGACCAAAAACATGGCGATCTGCTTGGCCGCTGTGGCAATGAGTTTTTCAATCAGGATGGATTGCATTTGTGCGCGGGTGAACACGCTCAAATGCTTCCAGCGCCGTATGGGTTCGGCCACCGCGTCAGGGCTTGCGCCAGGGGCGATTTGCACCAGCACGGCGTTGACCGAGGTGTTGCTGCTTTGTGACGCAATCACCGCGTCGAGCAGGCCCGGCACGCCGGGGCGGTTGAGCGCCGGGCTTTGCGCGGTACGCGCGCGCTGGGCAAGGATGGCGTCGTTGTCTTTGAGGAACTGGGCCTCTTGCGCATCTTTGATCGGGATGAAAACCATGGGGTCGCCGCCCGAGGACACCATGCGCCGGGTCAGGCCCACCACGGTGTAGACGTTGCGGCGAATGCGGATGCGCTCGTCCAGCGCAAATCCGGCGGCCACGTCGGCCACGGCTTCGTAATGGCCACGCGTCAAACGCCGCCCCTGCACCAGGTAGCCGGGCTGGCCCGGATGGCCTGCGCCGTCAGGCGTGACGCCCACCACCATGGCGCGCACATCATGGGCCCGGCCATCGCCTGCGGCACTGACTTGCATGGTCAGGTAGGTCACATTGGCAACCCGGGCAACGCCTGGCATGGCCAGGATGCTGCGGTAACTGTCATCGCTCAGGCTTGAAGCTTCCGCATAGGGGCCTTGCGTGTCTTTTTGCACCACCCACAAATCTGCCCCACTGTTGTCGAGCAAGACATTGGCGTCATCCACCATGCCGCGGTACACACCAGCCATGGTCAGGGTCACGCCAATGAGCAAGCCCAGCCCGATGCCGGTAAACACAAACTTGCCCCAAGCGTGCAGGATGTCGCGCCCGGCCAGACTGATCATGGTTTGGCGCCTGGCAGTTGTTGCAGCACCGTGACACGGCTGTTCGCTCCCAGCGCTTTGTGGCTGTACACCACTAGCTGTTCGCCTCCGGTCAAACCTTTCAGGATCTGAACCTGTCCGTTCAAATCGGTGGCGCCGGTTTGGATGGGCGCAAAGCGCAGCGCCTCCTTGTCCAGCAGCCACACGCCCAGCCGACCGTCGACCCGCTGCACGCTGGCGTTGGGCACCACGGGCAAAGCCTTTTGCGCAGGCAGCGACACGGTCACCTCGGCGAGTTCACCGATGGGCGGCATGGCGCCGGGGCGCAGCGCAAGCTCCACTTTGGCCAAAATCTCTTCGGTGACGGCGTCGGCGTGAGGCTCGAGCCGTACGACCCGGCCGGTGAGGGGCTCGCTGGTCCGCGAGCGCAACACGACCTGCGCGGGCAACTGCGCTGCCAGGCCTTGGGCGCGCTGCTGGTCAAAGCGCACGCTGACCCACAGGCTGCCGTGCTCAATCACCTCGACCACCGTTTGTCCGGCCACTGCCGTGGTGCCTGGGTCGGCATCGCGGCGCGAGACGATGCCGCTGATGGGTGATACGAAACGCAAATTGGCCCGCTGGCGCAGCAGCCCGTCGCGGTCGGCGCGGGCGCGCACCAGCTCTTGGCGCGAGGCGTCCAGATTGGCCTGCACCGCCGCCCAACTGGCCTGGGCGATGTCGAACTCTTGGCGCTTGATGGAGGCGCCCTCTTCGCTCACCGAGCGGGAAACCAGCAACAGCGCATAGCGCTTGTACTGCTGTTCGGCAAAAGCCCGGCGGGCGCTGACCTCTTGGGTTTGCGCCTCCACCGCCAACACGCTGGCCTGGGCGCGCTTGATGGTGGCTTCCTGGGCGGCGATTTTGTCGTCCAGGTCTACCGCATCCATCTCGCCCAGCACCTGCCCGGCCTTGACCGTATCACCAGTTTGCACGTCCACCCGCTTGATACGGCCGGCCACGGTGGGCCCGATTTTGTGCACCACGCGCGCCTCTACTGTGCCGATGCCAAACAAGGCCGGCTGGATTTGCTTGACCTGCACCGCCTCCACGGTGATGGGCACGGGCGCCAAGGGCCCCGCCCGCAAGGCGACGTAGCCCAACAACACCGCCAGAAGCAAGACCACGCTGGCCAGGGCTAGGGTTTTGCCGTGGGTGGAGAAAAAGTTTTTCATGCTGTCCTTAAACCGCGTTCGTAAATGGCGTACACCGCTGCCGCCTCATTGCGCAGGTACTGCATATCGTTGGACAGCAGGGACTGCATTACCAGCCCCTGAATGGTTCCGATAAACAAGGAGGCTGCAGCCTGGGTTTGTATTTCGGGGGAAATTTCGCCCAGCGCCTTGCCCGCGTCAATGCGCGTGCGCAGGCGTTCGGCATAGCCTTGCAGCAGCGTCTGCGCCATGCGCTTGGCGGCGGTGGATTCGGTCGTCTGCAACTGGCCAAACAGCATGCGTGGCACACCTGGGTGCTCCAGGACAAACGCAATATGGCCGATGAACATGGCGTGCATCGCGCCCAGCGGAGAGGCAATTCCCTGCGCAGCAGCGTCCAGCCGCGCCAGCAGCCGCACCGCCACCCACTCCATGACCGACTGCCACAGCGCGTCTTTGGTGGGAAAGTGGCGAAACAGGGCGCCTTGCGTCAAATTCATGTGCTTGGCAATGGCCGCAGTGGTGATGTCACTGGGGTTTTGGGTGCCAGCCAGCGCAATCACCGCTTCAATCGTGACGGCGCGGCGCTCATCGGCGGGCAGGTTTTTTCTTGGAACGTTCACAGTACAAAGCCATAAAGATAGTGCCTGATTACTATCTTATGGTCGTTCCGCGACCCCCACTTGCCCATCTAGCACGCCATTGATCTAGCGCAAGCCATTTCACTGCTTTCACCCAGGCCGGCTCCAATGCGTGGCAAAACGCCAACCCAACTCCGGCGCGGCGTTGATGGGTGCAGCCCCAGCGCGGACGCGCCTTGCCCGCCTAATCTTTTTTTCTAGATATCCCGGCGCGCCAGCAACATCGCGTCGCCGTAGCTGAAAAAGCGGTACTCAGCCGCAATCGCATGCTGGTAGAGCGCGCGGATGTGGTCGTAACCCGCAAAAGCGCTCACCAGCATCATCAAGCTTGATTTGGGCAAATGGAAGTTGGTTACCAGCAGGTCAATCCGCTTGAACGCAAAACCCGGCGTGATAAAGATCGTGGTGTCGCCGCTGGCAACGCCCGTGGCGGCCCAGCTTTCCAGCGTGCGCACGGTGGTCGTGCCCACCGCCACCACGCGGCCACCGCGCGCCTTGCAGGCGGCAATGGCGTCTTGGGTGGCCTGGGGCACCTCGTACCACTCGCTGTGCATGCGGTGCTCGGCCAGGTTTTCGGTTTTGACCGGCTGAAAAGTGCCCGCGCCCACGTGCAGCGTCACGTGCGCGCGCTGCACGCCCATGGCATCTAGCTGCGCCAGCAAGGCCGCATCAAAGTGCAGCGCGGCGGTGGGGGCCGCCACCGCGCCAGGGTTTTTGGCGAACACGGTTTGGTAACGCTGCGCGTCTTGCGCTGCGTCCGGGTCAGCGCCGTCTTGCTGGCGTGCAATATAGGGCGGCAGCGGAATGTGGCCGTGGCGCTCCATCAGCGTGTAGGGATCGTCGCCCGCATCGTTGGACAGCACAAAGCGAAACAGCGGCCCGGCCGCGTCGGGCCAGCGCCCCAAGAGCGTGGCGCGCAAGCCGTCGGCGTGGCCGGGCGCGCTGTGCAGGCTTACTGTTTCGCCCACAGCGGGCTTTTTGCTCACGCGCAAATGCGCCGCCACCTGGTTGCCGCCGAGCACGCGTTCGACCAGCAGTTCGAGCTTGCCGCCGGTGGCTTTTTCGCCAAACAGGCGGGCGTTGAGCACCTTGGTGTCGTTGAACACCAGCAGGTCGCCCGCGCGCAGCAGGCCGGGAAGTTGGTGAAAGATGCGGTCCACCGCTTGGGTGCCCGTGGCGTCAAGCAGACGCGCGCCGCTGCGTTGGGGTGCGGGCTGCTGGGCAATCAGATGTTCGGGCAGGGCGAAATCAAAATCGCTCAGGGTGTAGGGGGATGTCATGGTGCTTGAGGGCCGGACGGGCCCGTTCCAAGGAAATGGTTTGAATGGGGGTGGATTGTCCCACCCACGCCACGCTCCCGTCTTGGCTGCACAATGCTGCGCATGCCAACCCCCGCGCCTGCCGCCCCACCCCTGTCTGCGCCGCAAAAAGCGCTGCACAAACTCGGGCTGTACCGCGACATTGACCTGGCGCTGCACCTGCCGCTGCGCTACGAGGACGAAACCCGCATCGTCAAGCTGCGTGACGCGCGCGAGGGCGATGTGGTGCAAATCGAAGCGCGCGTGACGCACAGCGAAGTCAGCTTTGGCGGGCGCAAACAGCTGGTGGTGACGGTGGACGACGGCTCAGACACCTGCACCCTGCGCTTTTTCAACTTTTACCCGGCACAGCAAAAAGCGCTGGCCGTGGGCCAGCAGGTGCGGGTGCGTGGTGAGGTTCGGGGCGGCTTTATGGGTCTGGCCATGTTGCACCCCAGTTTTCGCGCCGCCGGGGGCGATTTGCCCAAAACGCTCACGCCGATTTACCCCACCGTGGCCGGCCTGCCGCAAAGCTATTTGCGCAAAGCGGTGCTCAGCGGCCTGGCGCGCGCCGATTTGTCGGACACCTTTGCCCCCGGCGACCTGAGCCCGCTGCAGCACGACAGCCGCCAGGGCCTGTGGACGCTGCACGAGGCGCTGGCGTTTTTGCACCACCCGCGCCCTGATGTGTCGGTGGACGCGCTGATGGACCACAGCCACCCGGCCTGGCAGCGGCTCAAGGCCGAAGAGCTGCTGGCGCAACAGCTCTCACAACTGCAGTCGCGCCGGGCGCGTGCCGCGCTGCGCGCCCCGGTGTTGGCCCTGGCGAGCGGCGCGGGCAGCTTGCACCAGCGCCTGCTCGGCGCCCTGCCCTTTGCGCTGACCGGCGCCCAAAGTCGGGTGAGCGCCGAGATTGCCTTTGACATGGCGCGCCCCGTGCCCATGCACCGCCTGCTGCAAGGCGACGTGGGCGCGGGCAAAACCGTGGTGGCCGCGCTGGCCGCCACCATCTGCATGGACGCGGGCTGGCAATGCGCGCTGATGGCGCCCACCGAAATTTTGGCCGAGCAGCACTTTCGCAAGCTGCTGGGCTGGCTCGAGCCGCTGGGCATCACCACCGCCTGGCTGACCGGCACGCAAAAGGCCAAGGAGCGGCGCGCCATGCTGGCCCTGATTGAGAGCGGCGAGGCCAAGCTGGTGGTGGGCACGCACGCCATCATCCAGACCAAGGTGCAGTTCAAAAACCTGGCGCTGGCGGTGATTGACGAGCAGCACCGCTTTGGCGTAGCACAGCGCCTGGCCCTGCGTGGCAAGTTGCAGCACGCCACCATGGAGCCGCATTTGCTGATGATGACGGCCACACCGATTCCGCGCACCCTGGCCATGAGCTACTACGCCGATCTGGACGTGTCCACCCTGGACGAGCTGCCGCCGGGGCGCACGCCCATCGTCACCAAGGTGGTGCACGAGGCGCGCCGCCACGAGGTGATCGAACGCATCCGCGCCCAGGTGGCCCAAGGCCGCCAGGGGTCTTGGGTTTGCCCGCTGATTGAGGAAAGCGAGGCGCTGGACCTGAGCAACGCGACCGAGACCCACGCCGAGCTCAGCGCCGCGCTGGAGTCACCCGACGCCAAGTTCAGCGTGGGCCTGCTGCATTCGCGCCTGGCGAGCGACGAGAAAAAGGCGGTGATGGCCGAGTTTGTGCAGGGCCGCACCGCCGTGCTGGTGAGCACCACGGTGATTGAAGTGGGCGTAGACGTGCCCAACGCCTCGCTCATGGTGATAGACCACGCCGAGCGCTTTGGCCTGAGCCAGTTGCACCAGTTGCGCGGGCGCGTAGGGCGGGGCGCGGCAGCCTCCGCCTGCGTGCTGCTCTACTCTACGGGCGACGCGCCGCGCCTGGGCGAGGCCGCGCGCGAGCGCCTCAAGGCCTTGGCCGAAACCAACGACGGTTTTGAGATCGCCCGGCGCGACCTG
>CAMDHS010000181.1 GCA_945898115.1 Comamonas sp. lk | reverse complement strand
CTGCTGTGGGTGTTTTGGGCAGCAGACGCGCTGCACGAACGCGCCGATGCCAGCTACCGCGCTACGTCGGGCGCCACCTCAGGCATTGCGCCAAGCGCTTCTAGCGCAGCGACAAACCCGTCCGCACTCGCCGCCGAAGGCGAATACCTGGCCCGCATTGGCAACTGCGCGCTGTGCCACACCGCGCCAGGCGGCCCCGCCTTTGCCGGGGGGCGCGCCATTGCCACACCCTTTGGCGCCGTGATGTCCACCAACATCACGCCTGACGCAGCCCACGGACTGGGACAATGGACGACTGACGACTTTTGGCGCGCGATGCACCACGGCAAAAGCCGCGACGGGCGGCGCCTATCGCCCGCTTTTCCGTACACCAGCTACACCCGCATGAGCCGGGCAGATTCGGACGCGCTGTTTGCGTACTTAATGACGGTAGCGCCCGTGCCCCAATCCAGCGCGCCATCCACCCTGGCTTGGCCGTTTAACACGCAGGCAGCACTGGCCGTGTGGCGCGCCTTGTACTTTTGGCCGCAAAACGGCGCAGCGCCCGAGCCAACCAGCGCAGCTGCGGCACCCGGCGCAACCCCTTCGGGCGAGACCCTGGCCGCCTTGGCCCGTGGCGCCTATCTGGTGCAAGGCCTGGGCCACTGCACCGAATGCCACGGCACGCGCGGGCCTTTGGGCGGCCTGCAAAGCGGCAAGACTCTGGCGGGTGCCGTGCTGCCCGGCACGCCCTGGTATGCGCCGTCGCTGCAACGCGCGGACGAGGCGGGCGCGCTGTCGGCCGCGCACACCGTTGCCGTGTTGCAAGGCGACACCACAAACCAAGGTTTTGCCAGCGGCCCCATGGCCGAGGTGGTATTGCACGGAACCCAGCACCTGCGCGATGCAGACGCCCAAGCCATTGCCGCCTATCTGCAATCGGTGGCGCATCCCGCCAAGGCCCCCGCGCAGAGGGAGGCGGCAAACGCACCCACCGATCCGCGCGCCGCCAAGATTTATGAAGACCAGTGTGCCGACTGCCACGGCAAAGACGGCCAGGGTCAAAACGGCGCCTATCCAGCCCTGGCGGCCAACCGCGCGGTGCTGATGGACCGGCCCAACAACGCGGTGCTCACCGTGCTGTACGGCGGTTTTGCCCCGGCCACCGCGCGCAACCCGCGCCCTTTTGGCATGCCGCCCTATTTGCTGAGCTTGAGCGACGCCGAAGTGGCCGCCGTGCTCACCCACGTGCGCAGCTCTTGGGGCAACCATGCCACTGGCGTGAGCGAGCTGCAAGTGCAGCAAATCCGCCGCGTGCAGGCCGCGCACTGATGGCGCGTCTACCGTCCGAGCTGTCCGCGGCGGCGCCGCACGCCCACGCCCACGCCCAGACGCAGACCCAGCTTCAACCTCAACCTCAACCTCAACCTCAGTCTCAACCTCAGACGCAATCGCCGCCCTCTTCCTCGCCACCTTTTTCGCCCCCCAGCGCCGTGCCACCCGGCATTGCGATCATCTACCAAGACAATGAACTCTTGGTGCTCAATAAGCCTTCAGGCCTGCTGTCGGTGCCCGGCCGGGGCGAGGACAAGCAAGACTGCCTGAGCAGCCGCGTGCAAGCACAGTTTCCCGACGCGCTGGTGGTGCACCGGCTGGACATGGCGACCTCGGGTTTGCTGGTGATGGCGCGGGGGCTGGACGCCCAGCGCGCCCTGAGCGCTGCTTTTGAGCGTCGGCTGGTGCACAAGCGTTATGTGGCGGTGGTAGCCGGCGTGCTGCCAGTGGACGCCGAGTGGCAATGCATTGATTTGCCGATTTTGGTGGACTGGCCGCGCCGCCCGCTGCGCACCATCCACCCCCAGGGACAGGCCAGCCAAACGCGCTGGCGCTGCGTGGCGCAGGACCCGCAAACACAGACCAGCCGCCTGGAACTCGAGCCGCTCACCGGGCGCAGCCACCAATTGCGCGTGCACCTGCAGGCGCTGGGCCACCCGATTTTGGGCGACGGCTTGTATGCGCAGCCCGCAGTGCAAACCCTGGCGCCACGCCTCTTGCTGCACGCCTGCGCACTGGGCTTAGCGCACCCCACCAGCGGCGCGCCTTTGCACTGGGATTGCCCGGCAGACTTTTAAGCCCACCCGGTCTGCATGCCCCAACGCACCAAGGCCTAAAATAAGCAGGTGAATACCATACTGAACGCTGACCTGCATTGCCACTCTGTGGTCTCTGACGGAACCCTCACCCCCGAAGCCCTTGCCGAACGCGCCAGCGCCAACGGCGTTGAGCTCTGGGCCCTGACCGACCACGACGAAATCAGCGGACAGGCGCGCGCCGCCGCCGCCGCCAAGGCTTGCGGCATGCGCTACCTCTCGGGCGTGGAAATCTCGGTCACCTTCTTGCACCAGACGGTGCACATCGTCGGATTGGGCTTTGACCCTGAAAACTCCGCGCTGAACGAGGGCTTGCAGCGAACCCGCGGCGGACGCAGCCAGCGCGCCAAAGACATGGCGGCCGATCTGGCCCGCGTAGGGATCAAGAACGCGTTTGAAGGCGCGTTGCAGTACGCCGGCAACCCGGACCTGATCGCGCGCACCCACTTTGCCCGCCACCTGGTGGAAACTGGGGTGTGCAAGGAAACCAACGAAGTGTTCCGCAAATACCTCACCGAAGGCAAGCCCGGCTACGTGGAACACCGCTGGGCTACCCTGAAAGACGCCGTGGGCTGGATTACCGGCGCGGGCGGTATGGCGGTGATCGCCCACCCGGCGCGCTACAAATTCACCGCCAATGAAGAATTCGCCCTCTTTACCGAATTCAAGGGCCACGGCGGCCAAGGCGTAGAAGTGGTGACCGGCAGCCACACGGCGGCCGAGTACGTCACTTATGCCGCCGCCGCCAAGGACTATGGCCTGGCGGCCTCACGCGGCAGCGACTTTCACAGCCCGCTGGAAAGCCATACCGAACTCGGCACCCTGCCCTACCTGCCGGGCGCGGTCACGCCGGTGTGGGAGCTGCTGGCCACGCGCCTGCAGTAGCAGCCACCGCACGAATGGCACAGTTTTTTGAAGTTCACCCCGAGAACCCGCACCCACGCCTTCTCAAGCAGGCCGTAGCCCTGCTGGAAAAAGGCGGCGTGCTGGCCGTCCCCACCGATTCGAGCTATGCGCTGGTCTGCCAGCTCGACGACAAAGCCGCCGCCGACAGCCTACGCCGCATCCGGGGCGTGGACGACAAGCACCACCTCACGCTGCTGTGCCGCGACCTGAGCGAGCTGGCCAATTACGCCAAGGTGGATAACTGGCAGTTTCGACTGGTCAAGGCGGCTACGCCAGGGCCGTATACCTTTATTCTGGAAGCGAGCAAGGAAGTGCCGCGCCGCCTGAGCCACCCCTCGCGCAAAACCATTGGCCTGCGCGTGCCTGAACACAAAACCCTGCAAGACCTGCTGGCCCTGCTAGGCGCGCCCCTCTTGGCCACCACACTCATCCCGCCGGGCGAGACCGACGCACTGAACGACGCCCATGAAATTCGCGAGCGTTTTGAGCACCCGCTGGCTGGCGTGATTGACGCCGGTGCCTGCCCGCTGGAGCCCACCACCGTGGTCGATCTGACCAGCGGCGCCGTCGATGTGATCCGCCAAGGGCGCGGCAGCCTGACGCGCCTGGGGCTTTAGCCCCACCCTCCAACCCCAAAGCAGAACACCCCGTGGACATTGCCCAACTCATCCAAACCGTCGCCCTGTATGCGATCCCGGTGATTTTTTCGATCACCCTGCACGAAGCGGCGCACGGCTACGCAGCGCGCTACTTTGGCGACAACACCGCCTGGACGCTGGGGCGCGTGTCGCTGAACCCCATGAAGCACATCGACCCCATGGGCACTATCGTGCTTCCGCTGGTTTTGTACTTTGCCACCTCAGGTGCGTTTTTGTTTGGTTATGCCAAGCCAGTGCCGGTCAACTTTGGCCATCTGCGTTCACCCAAGCGCGACATGATTTGGGTGGCGCTGGCCGGGCCGGGCGCCAATTTTGCGCAGGCGCTCATGTGGGGCGTGGTGCTTTACTTGCTGCGCGGCGCGGACATTGACGAGCCGTTTTTGGTCAAGATGTGCCAGGGCGGCGTGCTGGTTAACGTGGTGATGTTTGTGTTCAACTTATTTCCAATTCCGCCGCTCGATGGCGGGCGCATTCTGGTGGGGCTGCTGCCCTGGCGCTTTGCGGTGGCGGTATCGCGGATCGAGCCCTGGGGCTTTTATATTGTGATGGCGCTGGTCTTGACCAAGGTGATCAACACCTTTTGGATGCTGCCGCTCATGGGCCTGAGCTATGACGCCATTGACCTGCTGCTCAGCCCGCTGCGCGCGCTGCTGGGCTAGGGTTCTGCCAGGTTTTCCGCTTTGCTATTTTTTCAATCGATGTAGGCACTATGAGTTCTGTACGTTTTTTGACCGGCATTACCACCTCGGGCACGCCGCACCTGGGTAACTATGTGGGCTCCATCCGCCCGGCGGTGGCCGCGAGTTTGCGCCCTGGCGTGGAGAGCTATTACTTTTTAGCGGACTACCACGCGCTGATCAAGGTGAATGAGCCTGAACGCATTCAACGCTCTACGCTAGAGATTGCCGCAAGCTGGCTGGCCGCGGGCCTAGACCCCGCGCGCGTGGTGTTTTACCGCCAGTCGGACGTGCCCGAGATTCCCGAGCTGACCTGGTTTTTAACCTGCGTGACCGGTAAAGGCATCTTGAACCGCGCACACGCCTACAAGGCCTCGGTGGACAAAAACCTCGCCGCCGAGCTTGACCCGGACGCGGACGTGACCGCCGGCCTGTTCATGTACCCGGTGCTGATGGGCGCGGACATTTTGATGTTCAACGCCCACCACGTGCCGGTGGGGCGCGACCAGATTCAGCACATCGAGATGGCGCGCGATATGGCGCACAGTTTTAACCACCGCTACGGCGAGCACTTTGTAGCACCCCTGGCGGCGATTGAAGAGTCGGTGGCCACCCTGCCCGGCCTGGACGGGCGCAAGATGAGCAAGAGCTACGACAACACCATCCCCCTGTTTGCGCCGCGCGCTGAACTCAAAAAACTGATCGCTGGCATCAAGACTGATTCACGCGCGCCCGGTGAGGCCAAGAGCACCGAAGGCTCGGCCCTGTTCCAGATTTACCAGGCCTTTGCCAGCGCAGAAGAGACGGCTGCGTTTGCACAAGCCTTTGCCGACGGCATTGCCTGGGGCGCCGCCAAAGAGCAACTGTTTGAGCGCATTGACCGCGAGATCTCCCCCATGCGCGCACGCTACGAGCACCTGATGGCCCACCCGCAAGAAGTAGAAGCCCTGCTGCACGCAGGCGCAGCCAAGGCCCGCGCCGTGGCCACGCCCTTTATGGCGCGCCTGCGCCAGGCCGTGGGCTTGCGCAGCCTGGCCAGCAGCGCCACCGGCCCCGCCAAAGCGGCCAAGGTGGCAGCGGCCAGCTTCAAGCAATACCGCGAAAAAGACGGCCAGTTTTACTTCAAGCTGGTGGACGCCAAAGGCGCGCTGCTGCTGCAAAGCCTGGGT
Organism: Comamonas sp. lk; assembly: GCA_945898115.1. GTDB lineage: Bacteria > Pseudomonadota > Gammaproteobacteria > Burkholderiales > Burkholderiaceae_C > Allorhodoferax. The sequence goes on along the minus strand of CAMDHS010000181.1, from coordinate 564 downwards.
TTTGAGTCACCCAAGCAAGCCGGTGTGGCCATTGCGCTGATCAAGCAAGGTGGTTTGGGCGCCCTGGCCGCCCTGCGCGGGCAACTGGCCGACGAACGCGCCAGCCTTGAGGCGCTGCAAGCCGCGCTGAGTAGCCTGCACGGCGACCAGGCCTGAGCCGCATGGGCTGGCTCCTGACCCGGCACTGCGTTCAAAAATCCCCATGAAAGCGCGTTACTTCATTCAATTGGTGATGTTGTCGGCGCTGTGGGGCGCGTCTTTCATCCTGACCCGGGTGGCGGCGCCGCAGCTTGGGCCCAATGTATCGGCTGGTTTGCGCATGCTCTTGGCCACCATCGTGCTGGCAACCATCATGCGCGCGCTCAAGCACCCCTGGCCTTTGGAACATTGGCGCGAGCTGCTGTTGATCGGCTTTTTGGCAGTGGCCGGGCCCCATCTGCTGTATTCATGGTCGGCGCTGCATTTGCCTGGCGGCTATGGCGCGCTGTTATCAGTCACGGCTGTGCTGTTTGGCGCGTTTGCCTCAGCCTTGCTAAAAGAAGAAACGCTCACGCGTGGCAAGCT
>CAMDHS010000180.1 GCA_945898115.1 Comamonas sp. lk | reverse complement strand
AAGTAGTCGTACACCATCTTGGTGAACAGGGTTGACTCGATGAACTCGTACCGCATGCCTTAGATCATACGCTTAAAGCGTATAGTCGGGTGCTGGTGATGGGAGTCAGGCCAGGTGCCGCAGCACCCGTTGTGCCAAAGCCTGGGCCTGCGGGTCAACGCTAGGCGCACGCTCGGCGCTGAGCTGCGTTTGCAGGATGCGGCGCAGGGTGTCGATGTGGGGCGTGAGTGTGCCAAAAAAGCGGGCTTGGCCGTCGGCCACCACCAGAAGGGTAGGAAAGTCGTCTACTTCCACCGGGTCCACTAGGTCGGCCGCGTCTTCGATGTCGATCCAGACAAACTGCGCCGCCGCAAACTCGGTCTGCAACTGGTCGAACAGCGGTCGGTAATCGCGGCAGGTGCCACACCACTGCGCGCACAGGCAGGCCACCAAGAGGCGGGGCGGGGAGGGCGAAATGGCGCTCGTCATGCGGCAATGATGGCAGAAATTTCCGCGCCATAAGGTTATGCGCGGGGCACTGGTACGAAGTTTTACACTAGCGGGTTAGCCGCAATGGCATTTTCGAACTCTCCCAAGGCCCCCATGAGTGCATTTTTAGAAGAAACGGTGCTAAGCGTGCACCACTGGACTGACCGACTTTTCAGCTTCACCACCACCCGCGACACCACACTGCGTTTTTCCAACGGCCACTTCACCATGATCGGCCTGCGCGGCGACAACGGCAAACCGCTGCTGCGCGCGTACAGCATTGCTAGCGCCAATTACGAAGAGCATCTGGAGTTTTTGAGCATCAAGGTGCCCAACGGGCCGCTTACGTCCAAGCTGCAGCACATCCAAGTGGGCGACAAGATTGTGGTGGGGCGCAAACCCACTGGCACCTTGCTGATCGACTATTTGCTCAAGGGCAAAAACCTGTACCTCATTGGCACGGGCACCGGCGTGGCGCCGTTTTTGAGCATCGTGCGCGACCCCGCCACTTATGAGCAGTTTGAAAAAGTGATTTTGGTGCACGGCGTGCGCCAGGTGTCCGAGCTGGCCTATCACGACTACTTGAGTCACGAGCTGCCAGACCACGAGTTTTTGGGCGATATGGTGCGCGCACAGCTCTTGTACTACCCGACCGTCACGCGCGAGCCCTTTAAAAACCAGGGCCGCATCACCGATTTGTTGGCCAGCGGCAAGCTTCAAGCCGATTTGGGTCTGCCCAAATTGGACCCCGCCACCGACCGCGTCATGCTTTGCGGCAGCCCCGAAATGCTGCGCGACCTGAAAAAGATGCTCGAAGAACGCAGCTTTATGGAAGGCAACACCACCAAGCAGGGCGACTACGTTATCGAGCGCGCTTTTGTTGAGCAGTAATTCGGTCTGACTCGCCTTCTTCCCAAACCATTGCAATAAGCCCCACATGAAAAAAATTGACGTCTACGCCATCGGCAACGCCTTGGTCGATTCCGAGTACGAAGTCTCTGAGGCCTTGCTGGCGCAGGCCGGCGTGGCCAAGCGCCACATGACGCTGATTGACGCGCCGCGCCGCGCCGAGTTGCTGCACCACATGCAGGGCTTGCACAGCCGGCGCACCGGCGGCGGCTCGGCTGGCAACACGGCAGTGGCAGTGGCGCAGTTTGGTGGCAAGGCTTTTTATTCCTGCCGCGTGGCCGACGACGAGTTGGGCGCTTTTTATACCCAAGACCTGGCCAGCCACGGCGTGGCTACTAACCTGAGCCATATGGCCGCACCGGCCGGCCAGACCGGCGTGTGCCTGGTCATGGTGACGCCAGACGCCGAGCGCAGCATGAGCACCTTTTTGGGCGCTACTGCCGAACTCGACCACAGCGCCTTGCACCCGCAGGACATTGCGCGCGCCAAGGTGTATTACATGGAAGGCTACCTGGCCGCTTCCCCCACGGGCTTAGACGCTGCGCTGCGGGGCCGCGCCATAGCCGCCCAAGCGGGCGTGGCGCTGGCTTTGACGCTGAGCGACATGAGCATGATCCAGTTTTGCCGCCCCGGCCTCGATGCCATGCTGGGCGTGGCCAATGACGGTGAACCTGCGGCCCGCCTGGACTATCTGTTTTGCAACGAAGAAGAAGCCCAGGTCTGGTGTGGCGCACAAGACTTTGACGAGGTTTGCGAGCGCATGGCGCCCCTGGCGCGCGTGGTCTGCCTCACGCGCAGCGCCAAGGGCAGCGTCGTGCTCGAAGGCGGCCAGCGCACCGCCGTGCCTGCAGTCGCCATCAAGGCGCTCGACAGCAACGGCGCGGGCGATATGTTTGCCGGCGCATTCTTGTACGCCGTCACCCAGGGCCACAGCCACGCAGAAGCGGCCGCGCTGGGCAACCATGCCGCCGCGCAAGTGGTGGCGCAGTACGGCAACCGCCTGAGCGCGGCTTCAGTGGCTGCGGTGCAGGCGCATTTCCCGGCCCTGGCCAGCGCCAGTTAACGCGCTTGTGAAAATGCACTTGCCTTTGATCTAAGGCAAGTGCTGCGCCCGGCAGCCTGATCAAAATCATAGCCAAGCTTGTCAAGGAGACGCAATGGCTATCGCACCGGAAGCAATGATTTTCACCGCCATGGAAGATTGCCATCGGCAAATCCAGTCCCATCTGACTGCGCTCGAGGCGCTTGTGAGTGGCATGGAAGGCTTGCCGCTGGACGCTGCGGGCCAGAAACGCATTGGCACCATTGAAGCTTTTTTCTCTAGCACCGCGCGCCATCACCATGCCTTGGAAGAGCGCTATTTCTTCCCGCCCTTGCTGGCGGGCCTTGATCTGGACTTGGTTGCCAAAGTGCGCAGCCTGCAGCAAGACCACGGCTGGATTGAGGAGAACTGGATCGAACTCTCGCCCCAGCTTAGTGCGGTGGCGTCGGGCAACAACTGGTTTGATCTGGCCGAGTTAAAGCACGGGGTGGAAGTGTTTGCCGAACTGTGCCGTACGCACCTCGCGGTGGAAGATACCTTGGTTTATCCCATGACGCGCGCGCGCCTGGAGGAACTGGCGGAGGCTATTCTTTAGCCACCGAAAGCGTCTGGCGCACGGCCGCCTTGTCGCCTGCACTGGAAAACTTGCTGTATTTGCCCAGCATGCCCACCAACTGCCCGTAGATGCGCGGCGCGCCGGCCAGGCATTCCTGCTGGTCCAAGAAGTCGGCCTCGCCTGTGAAGTTGCCAACCAGGCCGCCGGCCTCGGTCACCAACAGCGAGCCTGCGGCCACGTCCCAGGGTTGCAGACCGCGCTCAAAAAAGCCGTCGGTGTAACCTGCGGCCACATAGGCCAGGTCCAGCGCGGCGGCGCCAGGGCGGCGAATGCCGGCGGTGCGCTGCATCACGTCGCCCATCATGGCCAGGTATTCCTGAAAGTTGTCGCCTTCGCGGAACGGAAAACCAGTGGAAATCAGGCAGCCCTTGAGTTCGGTGCGCTTGGACACGCGAATGCGCCGGTCGTTCAAAAAAGCGCCCCGGCCCCGGGTGGCGGTGAACAAGTCGTTGCGCGTGGGGTCGTAGACCACGGCTTGCTCGACCTTGCCGTTGACGGCTAGCGCAATGCTCACGCAGTAAATGGGCAGACCGTGGATGAAATTGGTGGTGCCGTCCAATGGGTCGATGATCCAGACGAATTCGGAGTCTTGGGCGCCATGTTCGCGGCCCGATTCTTCGGCCCAGATGGCGTGGCCAGGGTAGGCGGCAAGCAGGCTGTCAATAATCGCTTTTTCTGCGGCGTGGTCCACTTCGGTGACGAAATCGTTGGCCTTCTTTTGGGAAACCCGGACGGACTCGATGTCCAGCGCGGCGCGGTTGATGATGTTGCCAGCGGCGCGAGCGGCCTTGATGGCCACATTGATCATGGGGTGCAGATTGAGCGACATAAATTGTGGGGTGAAGAACGGAGGATGGGTCGCGCTGGCGATGCAGCTGCGGCAGGGTTCGTCCATGCGCGGGGCACGCAAGGCGACAATAGTCAGATTTTACCCGCCCACCCATGCTTGCTGATTCACCCGCGCCCACTGCTTCTGGTTTGCACACCCGCTTCATCCTGATACAGACCAGCCACGCCGGCAATGTGGGCGCCGCCGCGCGCGCCATGAAGACCATGGGCTTTGATGATTTGGTACTGGTCTCACCCCGCTGGGCCAATGTGCTGCGCCGCGAAGAAACCATACAGCGCGCCAGCGGCGCCCTGGATGTGCTGGAAAAATGCCGCATCGTGGACACCTTGGACGAGGCCCTCGACGGCGTGGACCACCTGTGCGCTACCGCCATGACGCCGCGCGACTTTGGCCCACCCACCCGCTGGCCGCGCGAACACTTTGCGCAATTGATGGCCGCACCCGCGACCGGTGGTGCTGATGCCGAGGCGATCCGCCCCGCTGGCGTGGCGTTTTTGTTCGGCTCTGAGCGCTTTGGTATGCAGAACGAGGACGTCTACCGCTGCCACGCCTGCCTGAGCATTCCCAGCAACCCGCAGTTTGGATCGCTCAATATTGGAGCTGCGCTGCAGGTTATCGCCTACGAATGGCGGCTGGCGCTGGGCGGTTTCGGGCCGCATGCGCAGACCCCCACGGGCGCGTTGGCCGACGCCGCCCAGGTTGCAGGCATGCTCACGCACCTGGAGCAGGCCTTGGTGGAATTGGCATTCCTAGACCCGGCGGCGCCCAAAAAGCTCATGCCGCGCCTGAACCAGCTCTTTAACCGCGCTGCCGTCACCCAAGAAGAAATCCATATCCTGCGCGGCATTGCCAAGGCGGTCTTGCAGCAATCGGCCCAGTTGCGCGCGGGCAAAACCCCGGTCACCGCCGACGACGGCGCCAAGGGATAGACTCCAACGCATGTTTTCCCGCATCCGCTCCGACATTCAATGCATTCTTGACCGCGACCCTGCAGCGCGCAGCACCTGGGAAGTAATCACCTGCTACCCCGGCCTGCACGCGGTGGTCTTGCACCGCCCGGCCCATTGGTTTTGGACCCACGGCTTTAAATGGCTGGGGCGCTTTACCTCGCACATCGCGCGTTTTTTGACCGGCATCGAAATCCACCCCGGCGCGAAAATCGGTAATCGCGTTTTTTTTGACCATGCCATGGGCACAGTCGTGGGCGAGACTGCTGAGATTGGCGACGGCTGCACGATTTATCAAGGCGTCACCTTGGGCGGCACCTCGCTTTACAAAGGCGCCAAGCGCCACCCCACTTTGGGCAAAGACGTGGTGGTCAGCGCCGGTGCCAAAGTGCTGGGCGGCTTTGAAGTGGGCGACGGCGCCAAGATTGGCAGCAACGCAGTGGTGATCAAACCCGTACCCGCAGGCGCCACCGCCGTGGGCATTCCGGCGCGCATCATCGAGAGCAAGGCGGGTGAGAGCGCCGACGTGGCCGCACAGCAACCCAAGTTCAGCGCCTACGGCATCACCCTAGAAGACGATCCTGTGAGCCAAGCGCTGCGCGGATTGATCGACAGTGCGTCGAGCCAAGACCACCAGATCGCGCTGCTATGGCAGGCGCTGGAAAAGCTGTGCCAAGCGCAACAAGTGCAAATGCCCGGCGACGCTGCGCGCAGCGAGTGCTTTGAGGCCGAGCGCCTCAATCAGCTGCTCGGGAAGTAATCAGCCCACGCGCGGCGCACGCTGCGCGGTTTTGGGGCGAAAGGCCTTCGCTCATCGGCTGGCCTTGGGTCGCTTTGCGATGGCTTTGGGTTTGGGGGCTTGTACCGGACTTTTGTCTGCCAGCAAGTTGGGTGCGACGGGCGCGGCCAGGTAGTTCGACTTGCTGAGCACTTTCTTGCCGGTTTTGGCTTCTAGCGCTTTGCGCGCATTTCCGGCAATCGTGCCGCCTTCTTTGGCGGACGTGCGGTTTTCGTCAAAACCCAGGGCGTCGCTGCGTCGGGCAATCTCGGTGGTGCTGGCTTCGCCCAGCATGGTGAAGATCAGTTCGAGATCCGTCATGTGGTCGCGCAGCGCACCGCCGGTTTTCACCACATCCAGGCCCTTGAGCTGGCTGTGCTCGGTGGGCGTCACGCCAAAGGTGGCGCGGGCTATTTCTGCGGTCAGGATGGAGTATTCCTTGCCCTCTGCTACGCCCCGCGCCTTCCATTCGTCCGTCAGCTCGCCGCGCACCGAGATGGAGCGCAGCCGCTTTTCAATC
>CAMDHS010000179.1 GCA_945898115.1 Comamonas sp. lk | reverse complement strand
CGGCAGCGCCGGGCGCGCTCATGCTGGCCGTTGGCACTCCGGGCTGCAGGCGCCAGGCGCCACTGGCGCTTAGCGTAGCGGCAGGCATGCTCAGGTTCAGGCGCTTGAGGCGCCATTCGCGCTGGGGCTCGCGCTGGACCACCGAGGTCTGGTTGACCGCTTCGACTTCCAGGCGACCCAGCTTCTTGCCCAAAAGCTCAAAGTCTTCCACCACCACGTCGAGCGCCGGAATGCTGGCCGGTTGTTCGTCAAGAAGGTTTTCCACGCCCTGCGCCTCGCTCGAACCCAGGGTCAGGCGTGAGAGGCGTGCATACAGGCGCCCGGTGTTGGCGCTGTCGGCGGCCAGATCAGGCACGCTGGCCTGGCGGTATTCCATTTGGCCGCTGAACTCGGTGGCGTCCACCTGCGCGCGCCACAGCCCACCCACCCGGGTGCCGTTGACCGCCACTTTGTGCAAGGTATGGCTGCCCCAGCCCAGCTCGCGCACCCGCAGGTTTACCGTGCTGGGCAAGTAATCAGCGCCCAGCGCCGGGCTCGGTGCGTCGGCCTTTTTGACGCCACTTGCAGGCGCGCCAAAGCCGTCAACCCAGGTGGTCCAGTCGTCTATATCCAGCGCGTCCAGGGCGACATTGGCCGAGATGCCACGCTCGGGCAGCACCAGCTGCTCGAGCGCACCGCTGCCCACCACCACGGCGCCGCGCAGCACACGTGCGCTCTCTCCCGTGCCACCGGTGACCAGCGCCAGGCTGGCCAGGCGGCCCCAATCCAGGCGCATCAGGCTTTGGCCCGGCAGCACTGCGCCTGCCGTGCCACCGCCAGTCCCAGCGCTGGCGCGTGCGGCGCCCAACTCCAGGCGCACGGGCAGGGCCACGTCCGGGGCCTTGGCAAAGGGCGGGGGCAGGGCCAGCCCCATGCCACTCAGGCTGGAGCTGACCACGATTTCGGGCACACCAGCGCGCAGCGACAACGTGGCCTGGTAACTGGCCGCCCCGCTGGCGTAGCGCGCCATGGACGTGGCTGCAGGGCCGAGTTCGCTGGCCTGGCGCAAGCCCTCGGCGCTGGCCGTGCCTTGCAGGCGCAAAACGCCGGGCGTGGGTTTGACCGAGGCGCCAGTGGAGGGCGCAGACATGGGAGTAGCGGCGTCGGCAAAGCCGGTCAGAGTGCCGTCCACCCGCACCTCGCCGCCCAGCGCCTGGCCCACCACGCCGTTGATGCCAAAGCCGCTTTCCGTGAACGTGACCAGCCCGCGCGCACGCGCCAGCCGCGGTGTGCCCGGCAGCACCTGCACGTCATTGCCCATCAAATTGATACTGCCCGTCACGGCCATGCGGTCGGTGTCTGCCAGGGGAAAGTCCAGCTTGACCTTGTAGTCCGCCGCGCCGCTGACGACTGCGCGGCCCAGTGCGTGGTCGAGCGCGTCGTCCAGGGCCGAGCCGTTGACCACCGCTAGCGCGTCTGCCAGCGGGCTCTTGCCCTGGGCGCTGACGGTCACGGTGGCTGCGCCATACAGGTTGTTGATTTGCGCCTCGGTCCGCTCCACTGGCACGCCGCTTTGGCCAGCACCTGCGCCCCACAGCGCGCGCACGTTTTTGAGCGAGAGCGTGGCGCGGTCTAGCAGCAACTCGCCGCTAAGCTGGCTAAAGGCCGGCCAGGGCTTGCGACCTTTGGGCATCAAACTGGGCGGCACATAGGCGTAGTTGGCGTTGGCCAGATTGGCCGACACCCGAAACTCGCCTTGCTTGGGCTGGGCAAACGGAAACTGGCGCAAATCACCCTTAAGCACAAATTTGGCGCCACCCGCAGTGCCGCCGCGCACCGCGTCGCGCAAGTAGTTGCGCGCCTCGGCGTCCATGGACAGCGGCAGGTAGCGGTGCACGCGCGCCAGTTCAGCGCGGCTCAGACTGGCCTGCAGGTCCAGCAAGCCGGGCCCGGCCAGCAGCGCGCCGCTGGCCTCATGGTTGGCCCATTTGAGCAATTGCACCTCACCCTGCGCGTCGGCATTGGCAAAGCGCAGATTGCTCACGGCGGCGTCCAGGCGCGGGCCGTCTTTTTTCCATTGCACGTCGGCTGATAGTTGCGCCAAGGGCAGCACCGGCTCGGCAACCCAGCCGGCTAAATCAAGGCTGGCGTTGGCCATGGCCAAGCGGGCTTTGCCGCCGCCTTGGGTCAGCTCCAAGTCCAGGTCCAGGCCCGAAAATCCGGGCGTGGCACCGGGCTGCGCTGCCAAACCAGCCTGGGTGACGCGGCCCTTGAGGGCATAGCTGGCGGGCGCTTCCAGCGGCCCGGTCCAGCCGCCTTGCACGGTTTGCACCACACCCACCGGCTTGTAGGACTGCAGCGCCGTGCGCAAGCCAGCGTCAATAGGCAGACGCTGCGCCAACTGGCCCAGCACGGCCACGTCAAGCCGGTCGGCGCTGAATTCGCCGCGCGCGAGTTTGGCGCCCTTGGCATTCGTGCTGCCTGCGCCGTCGGCGCCGCTCCAAAGGGCCAGGCGCGCGTTGCCGCCGGGCCAGCGGACGCCTTCGGCAGTCTCGAACTGCAGGCCTTCGGTGCTGTATTCGTGTCCGCCACCCAGGTCCTTGACTGCCAGTCGGCCCGAGGCGCGGCGCAGCACCTGTTGTTGCGTGCCCCGGCCCAGGTGCACATCGTCGAGCAGCACGTCGGCGGTGGCGCCCGTGACCACTGCGCGCTTGACGTCCACCCAGGCACGCAAGCTGCCGCGTCCTTCGCTGACGTCTATGCCCAGGTCCAGGTAGGGGCGCAGCTGCGCCCAGTCCAGGCGGTTAAAGGCGGTGTACCACTGGCCTTGCCAGTCTTGCCAGCGCCCGGCATGCAAGGCCCACAGCGGCTGGGTAAATACGCCTTGCAGGTTCAGGCGCTCGCCCCAGTGCGCTGGGGGGTCGGCATTGATGCGCAGGGAATGGGTGAAATGCCGGTTGCGCAGCACCACGTCCACGTCGGACAACTCCAGCGGCGGGGCCTCGCGCAGCGCATCCGTCCAGCGCAGGGTGCCGTGGCGAATGGCCAACTCGGGCTGGCTAAACAACCAGTCGGCACCGGCGCTGTCGCCACTGTCGGTTTGGGGCAGGGCAAAGCCCGCCACCCAAATCACGCCGTCGGCGCTGCGGTGCACGTCCAGCACCGGGCTGTCAATGTAGAGCTGCTCCAGTCCGCCAGACACCAGCGAGCGCGGCGACACGGCGGCAATCACGCTAGAAAGCTCCAGCGCCACCTGGCCATTGGCGTCAAGCACCTGCACGCCGCGCAGCTCCAAAGACGGAATCAGGCCGTTGGACTGCGCGCTGATGCTGCCAATGCGCACCACCGTTCCCACGGTGCGCGAAGCCTGGTCTTCGAGCCAAGGGCGCAAAGCGTCGATTCGCGGCACAATGACAAAGTGCAAGGCCAACCACAGCAGCAGCAGCAGCAGCCAGCCACCTGCCACCAGTCGCAGCGCCCATGTGGCCAAGGCGCCAATGGCCAAAAGAAGGCGGGAAGGGGCAGGAAAAGTGTCAGTCATTGCATAGGTGTTAACAACGGAGAATTATGACCCCCAACCGCCCCGATTCTGGGTCTGACCATTCCCGATTTGCGCAACGAATTCGCCGCCGCTACGGAGCGGCCCTGAACGCTCTGTCCCCCGGCGTGCCCGTACGTGCGGTGCAAGAGCAGCTATTTGCCACTCTGCGCACCCAGGGTGAGACGGTAGCGGCCGCGTTGCGCATGACGCGCCAGTGGGTGCTCGAACGCCTGCTGGTGCTTGATTGTGAAAATGGCCTGGCGCTGACCCAGGTCACGGGCGTGATGACCGACCTGGCCGAATTTGCCCTGTGCGTGGCCGCCGAGCAGGCCAGCGCCGACCTCGAAGCCATCCACGGCGCACCACTCAACCCCAACGGCGAACGCTGCAAGCTGTGCGTAATTGGCATGGGCAAGCTCGGGGCGCGCGAGCTCAATGTCTCAAGCGACATCGACTTGATCTATATCTACGACCAGGACGGCGACACGGCCGGGTCAACAGAGGGGCGCGGGCGCATTTCCAACCAGGAGTTTTTTGGCAAATGGGTGCGCGCGGTCTATGCGCTGGTGGGCGAGGTGACGGAGCACGGCTTTGTGTTTCGGCTTGATTTGGCGCTGCGCCCCAACGGCAACTCGGGGCCGCCGGCCATGTCACTGGGGGCGTTCGAAGAATATCTGCAGTCGCAAGGCCGCGAGTGGGAGCGTTTTGCCTGGCTCAAAAGCCGCGTGGTGGCGCATGCGGGCAGCGCGCAGTGGCCGCTGACCTTGCAGTTGCGCGCCATCGTGATGCCTTTTGTTTTTCGGCGTTACCTGGACTACGGCGTGTTTGACGCCCTGCGCGTGCTGCACCGCCAGATTCGCGACCACGCCTCCAAGCGCAGCGCCGGGCGGCCTGAGCGCAACAACGACGTCAAGCTTTCGCGCGGGGGCATCCGCGAGATTGAATTTACGGTGCAGTTGCTGCAGGTGGTGCGCGGCGGCCAGTTTCCTGAGCTGCGCACCCGCCCGACCGTCAGCGCCCTGGCGCGCCTGGCCAAGGCCGGGCTCATGCCCCAAGCCACCGCCCAGGCCCTGAGCGCGGCCTATGTTTTTTTACGCCAGGTGGAACACCGCATCCAGTACCTCGACGACCAGCAAACCCATGTGCTGCCCACCGACGATGGGGACTTGGCCTGGATCGCCCAAACCCTGGGCCTGCAAAACACCAGCGCGTTTTTGACGCAGCTCGACGCCCACCGTGAACTTGTGGCGCACGAGTTTGACGCCCTCTTGGGCGGCCCGGAGCCCAGTTGCAACGGATGCAATGGCAATGGAAACGGCAAAGGCGCCAGCTCGGGCCAGGCTTCAGGCCAAAGGGCCCTCCCGGCGCTGGACCTGGACGCCACACTGGCACTTTTGCAAGGCGCGCTCAAAGAGCGGCTGGAACACTGGCGCACCCACCCCCGCGTGCAGGCGCTGCGCGACGAATCGCGCGTGCGCTTGCTGAAACTGGTGCAGCGCACCGCCCAATGGGTGGACCTTGGCCGCGCCACCGAGCTGGCCGGCGTGCGCCTGATGGACTGGATGGAAACGCTGCTGCGCCGCGAAAGCTATTTGTCCCTGCTCGATGAGCGCCCGCTGGTGCACGAACGCCTGCTGCGCATGCTGGGCGCGGCGCGCTGGCCCGCACGCTACCTGCAAACCCACCCCGGCGTGATTGACGAACTCGCCAGCAGCGCCATGCTGACCGAGCGCTTTGACGCCACTACCTTCGAGTCCGAAATCGGCTTTCGCCTAAGCGCGCTCACTGCCAGCGGCGAAGACGACGACGAAACCCTGCTCAACCTGCTGCGCCGCGCCCACCATGCCGAAGTGTTTCGCACCCTGGCGCGCGACGTGGAGGGCCAGCTCACGGTCGAGCAAGTGGCCGACGACCTGAGCGCTCTGGCCGAAGCCATGTTGCGAATCACCACCGCCTGGTGCTGGGCGCGCCTGAAAACCCGCCACCGCGAACTGCCCCAACTCGCCATCATTGCCTACGGCAAGCTCGGCGGCAAAGAGCTGGGCTACGGCAGCGACCTCGACATCGTGTTTGTGTATGACGACGCCGATGAACGTGCAGGCGAAATCTACGGCGCACTGGTGCGCAAGCTGATCAACTGGCTCACGGTCAAAACCAGCGAAGGCGACCTGTACGAGATCGACACCGCGCTGCGCCCCAACGGCAACGCCGGCATGCTGGTCACACCCTTTAGCGCCTACGCTAACTACCAAGAGCAACGCGGCTCAAACACCGCCTGGACCTGGGAACACCAGGCCATCACCCGCGCCCGCTGCGTGCTGGGCAGCGCCGATTTGCAAGCGCGCTTTGACGCCGTGCGCGACGCGGTGATCGCCAGCCCGCGCGACAGCGCCGCCCTGCACGACGAAATTGCCGCCATGCGCGCCAAAGTAAGCGCCGCCCACCGCGACAAGCCCGGCCTGTTTGACGTCAAACACAGCGCAGGCGGCATGGTGGACGTTGAGTTTGCAGTGCAATTTTTGGTGCTGGCCCACGGCAAAAGCCACGCCGGGCTGCGCGCCAACCTGGGCAACATCGCCCTGCTACAACGCGCCCAAGACTGCGGCCTGCTGCCCGC
>CAMDHS010000178.1 GCA_945898115.1 Comamonas sp. lk | reverse complement strand
ACGGCCACCGCGCCCATTTGCAACACGGCGATATAGGCCACGGCTGTTTCAAAACACTGCGGCATGACAATGGCCACCCGGTCGCCCCGGCGCACGCCCTGCCCGGCCAGCACTTGGCTCAGAAGCTGGGCCTGGGCCTGCAAGTCGGCGTAGGTGTGGTGAATCTCGCTGCCCCGCGCGCCATGGGCGCCTGCGGAGTAGACCCGCACCGCCACGCGCTGCGCGGCATCAGGCGCCGCCGCCCAGCGCGCGCAGCACCAGTGCGCCATATTGAAATGCCGGGGCACCTGCCAGCCAAACTGCTGGTGCAGGCGGCTGTAGCCTGGAGGCAGGTGGGTGGCGGTCGGCGTGGTGGTGGGTGTGACGTTGGGGCTGGCCGCCGGTGCGGCAATGTCCCGGCTTGGACTGCTTTGGCTCTGGGTTGGGGTGCGGGTCTTTATCATTAGCGCAATGTACCAAGTCCAACGCCCCCACCACAGCGAATTCGTTCCAATCCGCAATCTGAGCTACCACGTGCAGACCTGGGGCGCGCCGACGCCCGGCAAAACGCCGCTGGTGCTGGTGCACGGCTGGATGGACGTGGCCGCGTCCTACCAGTTTGTGGTGGACGCCCTGAGCCACGACCATTACGTCATCGCACCCGACTGGCGCGGCTACGGCAAAACCGCCTCGGGCGGGGTGGACAACTTTTGGTTTCCCGACTACATGGCGGACCTGGACTTTTTGCTCGACCACTACGCGCCAGACCAGCAGGTCAACCTGGTGGGCCACAGCATGGGCGGCAATGTGGTGATGCATTACGCCGGTGTGCGGCCCGAGCGCATTCGCCGCTTGGTCAACTTGGAGGGATTTGGCATGCCAGCGACCCGGCCCGAACAAGCGCCTGGGCGATATGCCAAGTGGATGGATGAACTGAAAAAACTGCACAAAGGTGAAATGGACTTGCGCCCTTATGACGCGTCCAGCGGTGTGGCCCGCCGCCTGATGAAAACCAACCCCCGTCTGAGCGCCGACAAGGCCAACTGGCTGGCCCGCCACTGGGCTGCCGAAAACGAGCAAGGCCAATGGAGCATTCTTGGCGAGCCCGGCCACAAGGTCGTCAACGCCAACCTGTACCGGGTCGAAGAAGTGCAAGCCTTGTACCGGCGCCTGAACATGCCGGTGCTGGCGGTGGAAGCGTCCGACAACAACCTTGATGCTTGGTGGAAAGGCGCATTCAGCCTGGCGCAATACCACGAACGCATCAAGGCCGTGCCCCACCTGGAAATCGCCCGCATCGAGGACGCCGGCCACATGATGCACCACGACCAACCCGAGGTGCTGGCAGCGATGATTGAACGTTTTATTATTTGACCCTATGGGGTCATTTTTTGCATTTTTCGCCTCATTTCCTGATAAATGTTCTTTTGAGGACAAAACCCAGGCGCGACTCATCAAGGAGCACAAGCCTAGCGAGGCAGAACGCGATCTGCTTGCGCGCATGACCGCCATCTTCGATGCGCAATGTGCCGCGACCCTGCTCATGCTGGGCCGCGAGCCCACCCAGAGCGCATCCACCGGAATCTTGAGGTAGGCCACAAGATTGGCCTAGGACGATTGTTCATCGCCCGACAGACAGAGATGTCGAAATCGCCGCCGATGGAGTCCGGGCGCAGGCTTTGCCAATACGCGTAAACCCCTAGCCCCAAAGTCCACCCCCATCGTCCACATGGACGATGAGTACAGCGGGCGCGCTTCCTAGACTGGCTACCACCCACAGCCAGGACTGGAGCAGCTATGTTGAAACGTAATTGGCCCTTGATCGTACTCACGCTGATTGCCACCGTGCAGTTCTTCGATCGGGCCATGATGGTGATCGTCATCGAGCCCATCAAACAAGAGTTTGGCCTGAGCGACTCTCAGCTCGGCATGGTCTCGGGCCTGAGCTATGCGGCCGCTTTTGCCATTGCCGGCGTTCCGCTGGGCTGGCTGGCCGACCGGGTGAACCGGCGCAATCTGCTGGCGGCGCTCTTGGTGCTGTGGAGCGGCTTTGTATTTTTGGCCGGCAGCGCAGGCAGCTTTGTCGGGCTGATCGCCGCGCGCATCGGCATCGGCGCCATGGACGCGGGCGGCCAACCCTGCTCAGTGTCCATCATCTCCGACCTGGCCAGCCGCGAAAAACGCGCTGGTGCGGTTGCTGTTTTTTACGCTGGCGTCCCGTTGGGCATGCTGCTGGGCTTTATGGGCGGGGGCCTGATTGCCGCCAACTATGGCTGGCGCACTGGCTTTTTTGTGGCCGCCGTTCCCGGCTTGCTTCTGGCAGCGCTGCTGTGGTTTACGGTCCAAGAACCAAGCCGTGGCGCCACCGAGCCAGCCAGCACCGGGCCGGAGCAAGTCGCACCCAGCCTGGCCGAGTCGCTGCGTTTTATGCTGGGCCAACGAACGCTGCGCATGGTTGTGTTGGGCAGCATCTTGGTGACCTCCACCTCCTCGGCAATGATGAGCTGGATCGGCTCTTTGTTGATCCGCACCCACCAACTCTCCTTGCCCGAGGTGGGCATCATGACCTCGCTGTGCATGGGTGGTTTTGGCGCCATTGGCACCGTCTACTTCGGACGCCTGGCAGACCGCCTGGGCGCACAGTCCATGCGCTTGCAGCCGCAGTTGATGGCTGCGGGGGCCGCCTGGATCGCGATTTTTGGCGCCGCAGTCTGCCTGCTGCCCTCGGTCGCCGGGGTGGCCGTGGCGCTGGCGCTGTTTGCCGCTGGCGTCGCCGGCATGAACGGGCCGACCTACGCCCTCACCCAAAGCCTGGTGCAGGTGCGCATGCGCGGGGTGTCGATGTCGGTGCTCGTGGTTTTGCTCAATTTGATCGGCGTGGGCCTGGGCCCCACGATTGCCGGCGTACTCAGCGACGTTTTGTCGGCGCAACATGGGCCTGACTCCGTGCGCTGGGCCATGGCCTGCGTGCTGGTACTCAACATTCCCGCCATCTTTGTTTTTGCCCACGCCGCTCGCAATATTGAAGCCGATTTGGCCCGGGCCCAGCAATGACACACCCCTTCATTTTTGATGCCTATGGAGGATGAAGCAGAAAAAAACTTCTTTTCACTTTTTGCAACACCATCGTCCACTTGGACGATGTCCCGACCCAGAGCGGCCCCTACATTTCGATCATCAGCAGGGCTGCTACCACCATTATTAGGAGACATTAAATGAAAAATGCACAGAAGAATCGGCTCTGTATGCGAGCCGTACCGTTGGCTATCGTGGTCGCCTTTGCGCCCAACGTGTGGGCCCAGGCCTCATTGGAAGAGGTCGTGGTGACCGCTCAGCGCCGCGCTGAGCGCTTGCAAGACATTCCCTTGTCGATTACGACCATCACCGGCGCTGACATGGAGCAGCGCGGCATGGAAGGCGCCGCCAGCCTGCGCGGTGCGGTACCTAATTTGAATATGGCGCCCGCGCCCGTGTCTGGCCTGATCGGCTCGGTCGGCATGCGTGGCATGTCGTCTGGCCAACCATCCATTTGGCAAGACCCCTCTGTGGGCATTTATGTGGATGGCGTGTTCGTTGGAAAAAACCAAGGCATCTTGTCTGACCTGGTCGACATTGATCGCCTAGAGGTCTTGCGCGGACCCCAAGGCACCTTGTTTGGCCGCAACACCCAAGCAGGCGCCATCAACTTTGTGACCCGCCGCCCTTCGGGCACCTTTATGGGCAACGTCAGCGTGGAAGTGGGCGACTATGGCCGCCACATTGAACGGGTCTCAGTCGATCTTCCCAAAGCAGACATGTTCAGCCTGAGCGTTGCCGCGCGCAATGAAAAGCAAAACGGCTTTATTACCAATGACAAAGGTCAATCCTGGGGTGACAAAAACCGCCAAGGCCAGCGTTTGGCTGTGCGCTTTGAGCCCAGCAAAGATACCGTGCTCGACTACTCCTACGACCGCACCGATATCGACGAGGGCTCGCAGGTGGGCTCCCTGCTCGCCTCGACCGGCTACCTAGGAGGCTATGCGCCGTCGGTCCAGGCGGCTAACTCCTACGGCTTCTTCCAGACCGGCTTGCCTGCGGCGTATGGCGGCAGCGCGGCTAACGCGCTCGGGCTCAATATCAAGCCCTACGCCAACACCGATTACCCCACCACGCTGACCGGCAATGGCAGTTTGTACCAGCGCCTGGGCCTGACTGGCAACACCTTTAGCATCAACCATAAGCTCGACGACACCAACAACCTTAAGTACATCTATGGCCAGCGGAAAATGGTTTATGGCGACCGCGGTGATTACGATCAAACGCCAGTGAACGCCTTTGCGGGCCAGCGCGATACCACCTACACCACCACGTCTCACGAAGTGCAATTGACAGGCAAGCGTGAGGCCCTCAAATACGTAGGCGGAATTTATTTGTTCAGCGACGACGGCACCACCTTGGCCCGCCAAAGCGGTGGCTTTTATTCTTTCATGTCCACCTACCCGATGTACAAGCTGACCAATTTCACGGTCACCAGCGACGCCCAGGCGGTGTTTGGGCAGTTGGATTACGACATCAACAAAGAAACCACCCTGACCGGCGGCTTGCGTTGGACGTCGGAAAAGAAAGGTGTGCGTGCTTGGCGCTATAACTCCAACGCTAACTTTGATCCGGTGACCTCCACCATGGATCGCAGCGCCGAGGAAACTTTCTCGGCTGTGACGCCCAACGTAGCCGTGGTGCACAAGATTGATTCAAATACCAATGTGTTTGCTCGGGTTGCCACCGGATTCAAGAGCGGCGGCTTCCCGGCTGAAGCGCCGGTGACTACGCTGGGCGGCCCCACAACACCCTTCTTGCCTGAGCGCTCGACCAGCTACGAAGTCGGCACCAAAATGGGTCTGATGGGCGGCAAGGCACAACTGAACGTTACCGGTTTTGTGACCAAGATCACCGACATGCAAATGAGCTTGCTGCCCCCGGGCTCTGGCTCACCCACCATGGTCAATGCCGGACAAGCCACCACCAAAGGATTGGAAGTCGAGGCGCAATTTCGACCTACTACCGGCACGCGCCTCTACGCGAGCTACGGCTACCTAGATGCGACTTTGGACCAGTACAACACCTATGGTCCTACCGGCCTAGTGGTAGACGCTGCCTCGAACACCGTCATGCCTGGCGCACCCGCAAATACGCTTAACCTCGGTGCCGACGTCCTGCTGGCAATGACCGACATGGGTCCATTGCGCGGCATTGTGGACATGCGCTATGTGTCGACCCGCTACACCTATGCGGGCCAGATCGACCCATTGGCCGCCAACGCTGCCATCGGAAACTCCGCTGCAGAGTCGAAAATGCCTGCCCTGACCACCGTCAATGCGCGCCTGCTGCTGTCTGACATCAATGTGGGCGGACCGGGATCGGGCAGTGTCTCCTTGTGGATGAAAAACGTGTTTGACGAACGCCAGTTGGTCGCACACATGGATGTCGGCGGTTTCTACCAAGTCGGGTACTGGAGCGACCCCCGCACCATCGGCGTGAACTTTAACTACCGCTGGTAATTTGCACTTGTATCCACGCCCGTGGGGCCGTGGGCACCTATTCGCTATGTAAAAAACGCTGCTGCACCCTGTGTTTCACACCAGGCCAGCAGCGTTTTTTTTGACCCCAAAGCGTTGGCTTGTAAAAGTTGTAGCGCTTGTTTTTTGGGCGCACATTTTGCAAAAATCATCCCTTGTTAGCGCAGTCTTGCGCTTGGTTTTCCTCTCCTTTGCGCTGCTGTGCGGCAACGCAGCACTTTCTGCCGACGAAACGGTGCGCCCAGAATTGGGCAAACTGCTTGTCAAAGCGCAAGAGTTGCACGACCAAAAGCAACACGCCCTGGCCTTGGGCCACATCGCCGAAGTGGACAAAATCAGCACCATCAACCCGCTGGAGCGCTTTCACACCGAGCGCATGCGCGCCCTGGTGCTGATGTCCACGGATGATCTGGTGGGCGCAGCCAAAGCGCTGGAGGCGGCTTTGGCCAGCGAGCGCGGCAGTGACGCCGATCGGATGGCGATTACAGAAAACCTGGTGCTGATGCACTACCGCGCCAATGCCTATGAGAAATCTGCCGCTTGGGCGCAGCGCTACATCGCGCAAGGTGGCACCAACGCTGGCATCGTCACTGTGGAAGCCCAGGCGCTCT
>CAMDHS010000177.1 GCA_945898115.1 Comamonas sp. lk | reverse complement strand
TCACCGCCCAAACCCTGATCGTCACCAGCAGCGATGGTTTGCTGGCGGGCCCGGTCAAGATTGACGTGGGCGGCTACGCCTTACCCGCCTACCGCGCAGCGCCCTTAAACGCCAAAAATGCGCCGGTGGTGCTGGTGGCGCCCGAAATTTTTGGGCTGCACGAGCACATTGCCGACGTAGCGCGCCGCTTGGCCCGCCTGGGCTACATGGCTATCGCGCCGGACCTGATGGCCCGCCAGGGCGACGCCACCCGATACGCCGACATGGGCAAGCTGATGGCCGAGGTGGTGTCCAAAGTACCTGACGCCCAAGTGATGGCCGACCTGGACGCCACTGTGGCATGGGCTGTGCGCAACGGTGGCGACACCGCGCGCCTGGCGATTACGGGTTTTTGCTGGGGTGGGCGCGTGGTGTGGCTCTATACCGCGCACCAGCCCAAGGTCAAAGCCGGTATCGCCTGGTATGGGCGCCTGGTGGGCCAAAGCACGCCCAATACGCCGCAGCATCCGGAAGATGTGGCAGCCAAGCTGCACGCGCCGGTGCTGGGCCTGTACGGTGGCGCGGACACTGGCATCCCGCAGGCCACGGTGGACGCCATGCAGACGGCGCTGGCCGCCTCACCCGCGCCAGCCAAGGCCTCGCAGTTCGTGGTTTACCCTGACACGCCGCACGCTTTTCATGCTGACTACCGCCCGTCCTACCGCAAAGAAGCGGCGCAAGACGGCTGGCAACGGCAGATGCAGTGGCTCAAGCAACACGGCGTATGAATACGTTTTTTCTGCATCGCGAAGGTTCCTAATGATTCTGTTTGCTAGTGTGCTGGGCACCCTGTTTGCGGGGGTGGGCAGCGTATGGCTTGCCGCAGCCCTGAGTTTTGGCGTGCTGGCGCGTTACACGCAGCACATGCTGAGTCTGGCGGCCGGCGCCTTGCTGGCCACCGCCTTCATGCACCTCTTGCCTGAGGCCTTTCAAAGTGAAATCGGCGCAGACCAGTTGTTCATGACGCTGCTCATTGGCCTGGTGTTCTTCTTTTTGCTGGACAAGGCCGAACTCTGGCACCACGGGCACGAGCATGGGGCGCTCCCCGTTGCAGAGCCAGTCCACGGCCATGCGGGTGCGCACAAGCACAAGCACGAGCACAAGCACGACCATGACCATGACCAAAGCCACACGCATTCGCACGCCCACACCGGCGGCGGATGGGCGGTGCTTGCCGGGGACAGCGTGCATTGCTTTGGCGACGGCGTGCTGATCGCTTCGGCCTTTATGGCAGACATGCGACTGGGCGTTATTGCTGCAATCGCAGTGCTGGCGCACGAGGTGCCGCACCACATGGGCGACCTGATGGTCTTGCGCTCGAGCACCACGGACCGCAAGGCAGCGCTGATCAAGGTGTCGCTGGCCGGTTCGGTCACCGCGCTGGGCGGTGTGCTGGGTTTTTGGCTGGTGGAACAGCTCACCGACTATTTGCCCTACTTTTTGGTAGTGGCTTCGAGCAGCTTTATGTACGTGGCCCTGGCCGATTTGATTCCGCAGTTGCAAAAGCGCCTGGGTGCGTTCCAGACCGCCGCGCAGATCGCTTGGCTGCTTGTCGGTATTGGCCTGGTGACCCTGGTCAGCGGCTTGGCCCACCAGCATTAGCATTCGTTTTTCTTAACCCCTTTTTTGATCAACTCTTTTTAGCCTTCTTGTTTGGCTTACGTGTTTGCTGCCTTTTTTGAATTTATGAAACATTTCTCCATGCGCGCAGTGCCCGGCCTAGGTCGAACACAGCGTTGGCCCTTGTTGGCACTGGGCGCGCTCTGGCTCTCAGGCTGCGCGCTCGGCCTGCCACCCAAATCCGTGCCCTTGCAGGTGAGCCCGCAGTGGCAGGCGCCGCTGCCGCACCAGGGCCAGCTCAGCAGCCTGCGTGGCTGGTGGCAAGCGCAGGGCGACCCGCTTTTGCTCGATTTGCTAGACGCCGCGCAAGACGCCAGCGCCAGCGTTGCCCAGGCCGGGGCGCGCTTGCAGTCGGCGCGCGCCAGCCAGGCCGCCGCCCGCAGTGCATTGTTGCCCCGCGTGGACGGCAGCCTGGCCACCAGCCGTGGACAAACCCAGCCGGCCCCGCCGGTGGCCACCAGCATCGCCATCGGCGCGCAGGCTTCGTGGGAGATTGATTTGGTAGGCGCCAACCGCGTGGTCAAAGACGCAGCTGACGCCCAGGTGCAAGCCGGCCAAGCCCAGTGGCACGATGCCCGGGTGGCAGTGGCAGCTGAGGTGGCCAACAGCTACTTTGGCCTGCGCGCCTGCCGCCGCCAAGTGGATATTGCAGCGCGCGACGCCGCCTCGCGCCAAGAAACCGCGCGCCTCACCGACCTGTTGTTGCGTGCCGGGGTGGCCCGCAGCGGCGACCTGGCCCTGGCCCAAGCCAGCGCCGCCGACAGCCGCCGCCGCCTGACCCAGCAGAACGCCGACTGCGATCTGGCCATCAAAGCCCTGGTGGCCCTGACTGCGCTGGAAGAACCCGTTTTGCGTAAACGCCTGGGCACCAGCCCCGTGCCTGCGCCAGAACTGCCAGGCTTTGCCGTCGCCCAACTGCCCGCCCAAACTATCAGCCAGCGCCCCGACGTGTTTGCCGCCGAGCGCGACGTGCTGGTGGCCAGTGCCGCCGTGGGCAGCGCCCAGGCCCAGCGCTGGCCACGCCTGACCTTGAGCGGCTCGATAGGCGCATTGCGCTACAGCAGCGCCGGGGCCGACACCGATATGAGCACCTGGTCGTTTGGCCCCTTGGCCCTGAGCCTGCCGCTGTTTGACGCCGGTCTGCGCGCCGCCAACGTAGACGCCGTACAGGCCAACTACGCCCAAAGCGTGGTGGCCTACCGTGCCAAAGTGCGTGCGGCCGTGCGTGAGGTAGAAGACGCGCTGGTGGCCCTGCAAAGCGCCCACGCCCGGCGCGCCGACGCCACGCTCGCTTTCAAGGGCTACGCCCAAGCCTTCGATTCCAGCAGCCAGCGCTACCAGCAAGGCATAGCCAGTCTGGTAGAGCTGGAAGAGGCACGCCGCTACACACTGGCCGCCGAGTCGGCGCTGGACGCGCTGCAGCTGGAGCGCCAGCGCGCCTGGGTCAGCCTGTACCGGGCTGCCGGCGGCGGCTGGGAGCCCGAAGCTGCGCAATCCGCATCGGCGCCTGCACCAAGCGCGGCCCCTTGATTTGCCAAGAACCCAACGAATACCTGCTGCATGAACTTGAAAGCTGCCCCCATGAATGTGTTGACCTTAATGACCAAGCCCCGTCTGGCGCTGGGCCTGCTGGCCTTTGGCGCCGCGTTGGTGGGCTCGGGCTTGCTGGCGGGCAAGTCGCTTGCCGCTGACCCCAAGCCTGCCGCAAGCGTGCCAGCCAAACCTGCTTTGACCGTGAACACGGTGCAAGCCACGGTACGCAGCATTCCCACCGTTTTGTCAGCCAACGGCAATGTACTGGCCTGGCAAGAGGCCAGCGTGGGCGCCGAAATCGGCGGTGTGCGGGTGCAAGAGCTGCACGCCAATGTGGGCGACATGGTGCAGCGCGGCCAGTTACTGGCCAGCCTGGTGTCTGAGGGCGTGCAAGCCGACGTGGCCATGGCGCGCGCCCAACTGGCAGAAGCGCAGGCCAATAGCGCAGACGCTTTGGCCAACGCCGAGCGCGCCCGCAGCCTGCAAAACACCGGCGCGCTGAGCGCCCAGCAAATCGCCCAGTTAATCACTGCCGAGCAAACCGCCAAGGCCCGCGTGGAGTCGGCCAAGGCCGCGCTCGACGCGCAACTGCTGCGCCTCAAATACACCCAAGTGCTGGCGCCTGACAGCGGCACCATCACCCAGCGCAGCGCTGCACTGGGTGCGGTGGTGGGCGCGGGCAGCGAGATGTTTCGCATGGTGCGCCAAGGCCGCCTGGAGTGGCGCGCCGAGCTGACATCGGCCGAACTGGGCCGGGTGCCCGTGGGCACATCCGTGGTGGTGAGCGCCCCCGGTGGCGCCCAGGCGCAGGGGCGGGTGCGCATGGTGGCGCCCACCGTTGACCCGCAAACCCGCCTGGGCTTGGTGTATGTGGATTTGCTGGGTTCTGTGGCGCCGTCCAAGGCGCCGCTTTCGCAAGGTTTCAAACCCGGCATGTATGCGCAGGGGAGTTTTGTGCTCGGTAAATCCGACGGGCTGACGATTGCGCAGACCGCAGTGGTGGTGCGCGACGGCTTTAGCTACTGCTTTACGGTGCAGCAAGACGGGCGGGTGGCGCAGATCAAAATCAGCACCGGGCGGCGGCTCGATGGCGGTCTGGTGGAAGTGGTCGATGGCCTGAGCAAGGGCGCGCTTGTGGTGGCCAGTGGCGCTGGTTTTCTGAACGATGGCGACATGGTCAAGACCGTGGCAGCCCTGCCCAAGGCCACAACGCAAGCGGCCAAGCCAGCAGCGGCGGCCAGCGCGCCTTAAGGAGCGGGTGTGAACTTTTCCTCGCTATCGATCAAAAACCCGATTCCAGCCATCATGCTGTTTGTCCTGCTGTCGCTGGCAGGGCTGCTGGCGTTTCGTGGCAGTGTGGTGCAAGACTTTCCGGACATTGAGCTGCCCATCGTCACCGTCAGTGCCAGCCTCCCCGGCGCTGCGCCGGCGCAGCTCGAGACCGAGGTGGCCCGCAAGATTGAGGATGCGGTGGCCAGCCTGGCCGGCGTCAAAAATATTTACACCAAAGTGCTCGATGGCAGCGCAACGGTCACCGTGGAGTTTGCGCTGGAAAAGCCGATCAACGAGGCTGTAAACGACGTGCGTGACGCGGTGTCTGGCGTGCGCGCCGACTTGCCCAGCGAAGTGCGCGATCCGTCGGTCACCAAAGCTTCTACCGCTGGCCGTGTGGTGCTGGCCTTTACCGCTCAGGCAGCACAAGAGCCAGGCAAAACGCCGCTAGACGACGAGGCCGTGAGCTGGTTTGTGGACAACATGGTCGCCAAGCGCCTGCGCACCGTACCCGGTGTGGGCGCGGTCAAGCGACTGGGTGGCGTGAGCCGCGAAGTGCGGGTCGAACTGATTCCCGAGCGCATGGCGGCCTTGCAAGTGGCCGCCATTGACGTCTCGCGCCGCCTGCGCCTGGTACAACAAGAGTCGCCCGGCGGGAGGGGCGATGTAAGCGGCGCCGAGCAGTCGGTGCGCACCATTGCCACGGTGCAGTCAGCCGCCGAACTGGCAAACCTTGATTTGCCGTTGGGCGATGGACGGCACATTCGCTTAGGCGACGTAGCGCGCGTGCTTGATACCGTGAGCGAGCCCCGCGCCCTGGCCACCATGGACGGCCAGGCGGTGGTGGGCTTTGAAGTGTTTCGCACCAAGGGCGCCAGCGAAATTGATGTGGCGCGCGGCGCACGCGCCGTGGTGGACGCGCTGCAGGCTGAGCACCCCAATATCGTGCTCAAGGCGGTGATTGACAACGCCCGCCCGGTGCAAGAAAACTTTCAGGGCTCGATGGAGCTGCTGTACGAAGGCGCTTTGCTGGCGGTGCTGGTGGTGTGGTGGTTTTTGCGCGACTGGCGCGCCACGCTGGTGGCCGCTGCCGCCTTGCCCTTGTCGGTGATTCCCACCTTTTTGGGCCTGCAGTATTTTGGTTACACCCTCAACACGGTGACGCTTTTGTCCCTGGCGCTGGTGGTTGGCGTGCTGGTGGATGACGCGATTGTGGAGATTGAGAACATTGCGCGCCACCTGCGCATGGGCAAGACGCCGTTCCAGGCGTCCATGGAAGCGGCAGACGAGATTGGCATGGCGGTGATCGCCACCACGTTTGCGCTGGTGGCGGTGTTTTTGCCTACCGCTTTTATGGGCGGCGTGCCGGGCCTGTTTTTCAAGCAGTTTGGCTGGACGGCGGTGCTGGCGATTGTCGCCTCGCTGATGGTGGCGCGGCTGCTCACGCCCATGATGGCGGCCTACATCATGCGCTCGCCCCTGGACGCCAATGGCCAGTTGCAAACCACCGAGCCGCCCGACGGCTGGATCATGGCCGCCTATATGCGCACCATGCGCTGGTGCCTGCACCACCGCTGGTGGACCTCCTTGGGTGCGGCGCTGTTTTTTGTGGGCTCCATCGCTCTGGTACCCCTGCTGCCCACCGGCTTTGTGCCGCCTGCCGACCGCGACCAAACCCAGGTGACGATGGAGCT
>CAMDHS010000176.1 GCA_945898115.1 Comamonas sp. lk | reverse complement strand
CCACGCCGCTGATTTTGGGCACCCTGGGCGTGCTGCTGTGCGAGCGGGCCGGGGTGTTGAATCTAGGCATTGAAGGCACCATGGTGGCCGGTGCTTTTACCGGCTGGCTGGCGGTGTATGCCGGCGCTCCGCTGTGGGGCGGCGTGCTGGTGGCAGCGCTCACGGGCGCGGTGTTGGGGCTGCTGCATGCGTTTTTAACCGTGGTGCTGGCGCTGTCGCAACATGTGTCGGGCCTGGGCATTACCTTGCTGGCCACGGCGCTGAGCTACTACGGCTACCGCGTGAGTTTTCCCAAGGTATCTACGCCGCCGACCATCACGCCATTCCAAGAAATGGACTGGCTGGGCCTGCCCATCTTGTCGCAGCAAACACCGCTAACCCTGCTGGCCTTGGTGGCCGTGCCGCTGGTGGCCTATATGCTGTACCGCACGCCGGTGGGCCTGGCGGTGCGCATGGTGGGCGAGAACCCGCAGGCCGCCGAAGGCCAGGGTGTGTCGGTGGTGGGCGTGCGCACCGGGGCGATTGTGCTGGGCTCGGCGTTTATGGGTGTAGCGGGATCGTTCCTCACACTCTCGGCGTTCAACGCCTTCTTCTTCAACATGGTCAACGGGCGCGGCTGGATCTGTGTGGCGCTGGTGGTGTTTGCGTCCTGGCGGCCGGGCAAGGCGCTGTTGGGCGCGCTGCTGTTTGCATTTTTTGATGCGCTGCAACTGCGGCTTCAGCAGTCTGGTGCGGCGGTGCTGCCCTACCAGATGTACCTGATGCTGCCCTATGTGTTGTCCATCCTGGCGCTGGTGCTGGTGGCCCGCCGGGCGAGCTATCCGCAAGCATTGATGAAACCCTACCGCAAAGGTGAACGCTAAGTGCTCGATCTGCTCATCCACAACGCCACCCTGCCCGACGGGCGCACCCACATGTCGTTGGCGGTGCAAGACGGCCGCATCACCGAAGTGAGCGCCGGCCTGCAAGCCCCAGCGCACGAGACGCTGGACGCGCAGGGCCAGTTGCTCAGCCCGCCGTTTATTGACCCGCATTTCCACATGGACGCCACGCTGAGCTACGGCCTGCCGCGCGTCAACGCATCAGGGACCTTGCTCGAAGGCATTGCGGTCTGGGGCGAACTCAAGCCCCTGCTCACGCAAGAGGCGCTGGTCGAGCGCGCCATGGCCTATTGCGACTGGGCGGTGGCCAAGGGCTTGCTGGCCATTCGCACCCACGTGGATGTGTGTGACCCGCGCCTGCTGGCGGTGGATGCGTTGCTTGAAGTCAAGCGCCGGGTGGCGCCCTATATTGATATGCAGCTCGTGGCTTTTCCGCAAGACGGCGTGCTGCGCGGCAAAACCGGCCCGCAAGAGCACATGGACACGCTCAATCGCGCGCTGGACCGGGGCGTGGACGTGGTGGGCGGCATTCCGCACTTTGAGCGCACCATGGCCGACGGGGCTTTAAGCGTCAAGCTCTTGTGCGAACTCGCCGCCGAGCGCGGCCTGCGGGTGGACATGCACTGCGACGAATCGGACGACCCGCTCTCGCGCCACGTCGAAACCCTGGCCTTTGAGACCCAGCGCCTGGGCCTGCAAGGCCGCGTCACAGGCTCGCACCTGACGTCCATGCACAGCATGGACAACTACTACGTGAGCAAACTCATTGCGCTGATAGTCGAGGCGGACCTGCAAGTGGTGTCCAACCCGCTGATCAACATCACCCTGCAAGGCCGGCACGACAGCTACCCCAAGCGCCGGGGCATGACGCGCGTGCCCGAGCTGCTGGCCGCCGGTGTCAACGTGGCTTTTGGCCAGGACTGCGCCATGGACCCCTGGTATTCGTTGGGCAGCGGCGACATGCTCGAAGTTGCGCACATGGGCTTGCACGTGGCGCAAATGACCAGCCAGGCCGCCATGCGCCAGTGTTTTGACGCGGTGACCGTCAACCCGGCCCGCGTGCTGGGCCTGCAAGACTACGGCCTGGCGGCCGGCTGCCACGCCGACTTTGTGTTGCTGCAAGCCGGTGACCCGATGGAGGCGCTGCGCCTGCGCGCCACCCGGCTGCGCGTGTACCGGCGCGGTAAGCTAGTGGCCCAGACACCTGCCGCCACCAGCGCCTTGCACTTGGCGGGCCGCCCAGCCAGCACAGCGTGCCGCGCCGAATCTATTCCACGTTTTTGAAACCACCATTCATGCCCTCATCTACACCCGGCGCTGCACTTGCCGTAGAAGTCCGCGACGCGTCGCTGATCTACAACCCGCACACCGCCCCGGTCCACGCCCTGTCCAACGTCGATCTGGCCATTGAGCCCGGCGAATTTGTGTCCTTGATCGGCCCCTCGGGCTGCGGCAAGACCACGCTCTTGCGCGTGATTGCCGACCTGGAGCACATCACCAGTGGCAGCGTGCTGGTCAATGGCGTGTCACCCCACGACGCGCGCTTGGCGCGGGCCTACGGCTATGTGTTTCAGGCCCCGGCGCTGTTTCCGTGGCGCACGGTGCTGGGCAATGTCAAGCTGCCGCTGCAAATCCAGGGCCGGCCGCCTGCTGAATGCGAGGCCATTGCCCGCGAACAGCTTGCGCGCGTGGGCCTCTCGGGTTTTGAGTCCAAATTCCCCTGGCAGCTTTCGGGCGGCATGCAGCAGCGCGCCTCCATTGCGCGGGCGCTGTCGTTTGAGCCACGCATTTTGATGATGGACGAGCCCTTTGGCGCGCTCGATGAAATCACCCGCGACCGGCTCAACGAGCAGTTGCAGCAGCTCTGGCAGCGCGAGCGGCGCACCGTGGTGTTTGTGACGCACTCAATTGCCGAGGCGGTGTATTTGTCCACCCGCATCGTGGTCATGTCGCCCCGGCCCGGGCGCATTGTGCGCACCATCACCTCCACCTTGCCCGACGAGCGCCACCTGGGCCTGCGCGACTCGGTGGAGTTCATGGAAATGGCGCATGCCGTACGCGAGGCGCTTGCCGATGGCCACCACGACTAGCCCCTCCGCCCCCAAAACAAGTTGGGGCGCACGCCTGCAGGAACAGGGCCTGCCGGTGCTGGTGATCCTGGCCGCCATTTTGTTGGCCTGGTACGCACTCACGGTTTACCTCAATGCCCCCGGCGCCATTGAGCGCGTGCTTGATCCCAAAGGCCCCTGGGGCTGGCGCGATTTGGTAGACGCCACCCTGGCCATGCAGCGCCCGGTGCTGCCCGCGCCGCACCAGGTGGCGCTCGATTTGTACAGCAGCCTGACGGACTGGCCGCTGGATTCACCGCGCAACCTGCTGTTCCATGTGGCCGTGACCGGCCAAAGCACGCTGGTCGGTTTTGCCATGGGCACAGCGCTGGGGCTAATTCTGTCGGTGTGCATCGTGCATTCGCGCACGCTGGACCGCGCGCTCTTGCCCTGGATCGTGGCGTCGCAGTCGGTGCCGGTGCTGGCGATTGCGCCCATTGTGCTGGTGATTTTGGGCAGCATGGGCTTTGCCGGCGTGGCACCCAAGGCGGTGATTGCCATGTATTTGTGCTTTTTCCCGGTGACGGTGGCCATGGTGCAAGGCTTGCGCTCACCCCAGGTGATAGAGACCGAGATGATGCACACCTACGCCGCCACCCGCTGGCAGGCGCTGTGGATGCTGCGCTTGCCCGCCGCCCTGCCCTTTTTGTTTCCGGCGCTGCGCGTGGGCATTGCCGCCGGGCTGGTGGGCGCCATGGTGGCCGAGTTGCCCACGGGCGCGCAAGCCGGCCTGGGCGCGCGGCTGCTTACCGGTTCCTACTACGGCCAAACCGTGCAAATCTGGTCGGCGCTGGTGATGTCGGCGCTCTTGGGCCTGACGCTTACCGCCGCCATGGCCGCGCTTGAAGCGGCGGTGCTTGGACCCCGGAGGCGGCCATGAGCGCGCACGCACCCGCGCACACCCAGCGCCCCGGGCTGGCCGGCGCCTGGAACCTGGCCGCGCTGGGCTTGGCCCTGTACTTTTTGTTCTCCAGCGTGGCTGCTGCTGACACGCCCAAAGACGCACTGTTTTGGGCTGCCACCGCCACGCTGGCGGTGTTGGCGGTGCTGGGCATACAGCGCCTGGCCGCGCTCGAAGACAGCAAGTGGTACCCGCTGCTTACGGCGGCGGTATTTGGCCTGTGGATCCTCTACTTTTGGCAACTGCTGACGGTGGCGCTGGACGTGCCGCGCGTGCTGCTGCCCGCGCCCTGGCTGATTGTGGTGTCGCTGCAAGAGCATCTGCCGGTGCTGGGCAGCGACTTTGTGCAAACCGTGGTCAAGGCGGTGCTGGTGGGCTGGCTGCTGGGCTGCGGCCTGGGTTTTGGCGTGGCGTTGGCCATTGACCGCATGCCGTTTTTGCAGCGCGGCCTGCTGCCCATTGCCTCGCTGACCAGCACGATTCCGCTGGTGGGTGTGGCGCCCATTGCGGTAATGTGGTTTGGCTTTGACTGGCCGTCCAAGGCGGCGGTAGTGGTGCTGATGACCTTTTTCCCGATGCTGGTGTCCACGCTGGCCGGCCTGAAAGCCGCCGACCGGCTGGAGCGTGAGCTGATGCACAGCTACGCCGCCAGTTACGGCCGCACCTTGTGGTCGCTGCGCTTGCCCTCGGCCCTGCCCTTCATCTTTTCGGCGCTCAAAATCAACGCCACCCTGGCGCTGATTGGCGCCATCGTGGCCGAGTTTTTTGGCTCGCCGACCACGGGCCTGGGCTTTCGCATCTCTACTGAGGCCACGCGCATGAACATGCCACTGGTGTGGGCGGCGGTGACCGTGTCAGCCGTGACCGGCTCGGTGGCCTATGCGCTCTTGGCGGCATGGGAGCGGCGCGCCGCGTTTTGGCACCCCTCCATTCGGGGCAAAAAATAAGGTTTATGCCGTGTTTGCCCCCATTGCCTTGCAAGTTTTCCCGGCGTACCCTGTTGGGTGCGCGATTTGTTCCCTGCCTTTTCAACCCTAGGAGTTATCCATGATTCTGCGTTCCAAGTTAACCAAAACACTGCTGGCAAGCCTGCTGGCCTTGACCGGCTTTGCCGCCAGCGCCCAAGAAAAAGTGACCGTTCAGCTGAAGTGGCTGCCGCAAGCCCAATTTGCCGGCTACTACGTGGCGCAGGCCAAGGGCTACTACAAAGAAGCAGGTCTGGACGTGACCATCAAGGCCGGTGGCCCCGATATCTCGCCCGTGCAAGTGATTGCAGGCAAAGCCGCTGACGTGGTGGTGAACTGGATGCCCGACGCCCTGGCCGCGCGCGAAGCCGGCGTGCCCCTGGTCAACATCGCCCAGGTGTTCAACCAGTCGGGCCTGATGCTGACCTGCAAAAAGTCCAGCGGCGTCAACAGCCCCAAAGACCTCAAGGGCAAGACCCTGGGCGTCTGGTACGGCGGCAACGAATACCCCTTCCTGAACTGGATGTCCAAGCTCGGCTACAAGACTGACACCGACATCAAGATTCTCAAGCAAGGCTTTAACGTAGACCCGCTGCTGCAAAACCAGGCCGCCTGTATTTCGACCATGATTTACAACGAATACTGGCAAGTGGTGGACGCGGGCGTCAAAGAGAGCGAGCTGATCACCTTCTTCTATGAAAAAGAAGGCGTGGCGTCTCTGGAAGACGGCCTGTACGTGCTCGAGTCCAACCTGAAAGACCCGGCCTTTGTGGCGCGCATGGCCAAGTTCCTCAAAGCCAGCTTCAAGGGCTGGAACGACGCTGTGAAAAACCCAGGCGAAGCCGCCAAGATCGTGGTTAAGGCCGACACGTCGGGCAGCGCCAACGAAGCGGTACAAAAACGCCAGATGGAAAACGTGGCCAAGCTGATCACCACCGCCAGCACCGCCAAGATGGGCTACCTGGAACCCGCCGCCTACGAGCGCACCGTCAAAGTGCTGCTGTCCAGCGGCAGCTCACCCGTGATCAAGAAAGACCCGGGCAAAGCCGCTTACTCACACGCGGTGTGGGAAGCATCAACCAAGTAAGCACTTGGCCTGAGCCAGAGGCGGGGATTGTGTAGGAGCGGCGCCTCGCCGCGAATCCCCCGCCTCATTTCTCACCGGCGCCCAAACCTCGAAAACCTTCGCGGCGAGGGCGCCGCTCCTACAGAGACTTCGGCGCTCCTACAGAGTTCGGCGCTCCTGCTCTGAGCCAGAGTCAAGGACTCTGTAGTCCACCCTGAATTACCCGTAACCCATTGATTTAATTGAATAT
>CAMDHS010000175.1 GCA_945898115.1 Comamonas sp. lk | reverse complement strand
CAAGGGCGAGCCCAAGAAAACAAAAATGGGAAAAGTGGCATGGAAACTCCTTTGGTTTGCATATTCGCATACACAGATTAAGGATTTGTAAAGCACTTTGCCACCCCAAAAAGCAAACAAGGGTGCGAAATGCACGCATGCACTTCGCACCCTTGTTTGGGCCATGCGCCGCCTTGCGGCGGCGCGGGCCGGGGCTTAGTGGCCGCCGCCCAGGTAAGCGGCCTTGACTGCCGGGTCATCGCGCAGCTTGGACGCTTCGCCATGCACCGAAATGCGGCCGTTTTCCAGCACGTAGCCGTAGTCCGCCACTTTCAGGGCGGCAGCGGCAAATTGCTCTACCAGCAGCATGGTCACACCGCGCGACTTGAGGTCGCTGATGATGCGGAAAACCTCTTCCACCAAGATGGGCGCCAAGCCCATGGAGGGCTCGTCAAGCAGCACGATCTCGGGGTTGAGCATGACCGCGCGGGCCATGGCCAGCATTTGCTGCTCGCCACCCGACAAGGTACCAGCGAGCTGGTTGCGGCGTTCTTTGAGGCGGGGGAACAGTTCCATGGCGCGTTCAAGATCGCCCTGCACGTCGCCCTTGGGGCGGCTGCCGGTCAGGCGCGCAAAGGCGCCCAGGATCAGGTTGTCGGTCACAGACATGGTGGCAAACACGCGCCGGCCTTCGGGCGAATGGGCAAGCCCTAATTTGGCAATGGTGTAAGACTCCATGCCGTCAGTGCGCGTGCCGTTTAGCGTGATCTGGCCTGCGGTGGGCGCGATCATGCCGGAGATGGCGCGCATGGTGGTGGTTTTGCCAGCGCCATTGGAGCCGATCAGCGTGACCACTTTGCCCTTGGGCACTTCCATGGAAATGCCATGCAAGACTTGCACTTTGCCGTAACCGGCTTCTAGGTTTTTGATACTCAACATATGCGGGTGTCCTGTACGTTCAAGCGGCCGGAGCGCCCAGATAGGCCTCGATCACTTTTTCATCGGCCTGTACTTCGGCGGGTTTGCCTTCGGCAATTTTTTGCCCAAAGTCGAGCACCGACACGTTGTCGCAAATACTCATCACCACGTCCATGTGGTGCTCGATCAGGATCACGGTAATGCCATGGTCGCGGATCTTGCGGATGATGGTGATCAGCTCCTTGATGTCGGGCGCGGTCAGGCCAGCGGCGGGCTCGTCGAGCAGCAGCAACTGCGGGTCGAGCGCCAGGGCGCGGGCAATTTCCAGCAGACGCTGTTTGCCGTAGGGCAGATTGCGCGCTTCTTCGCCAGCCAGGTCGCCCAGGCCCACAAAGTGCAGCAAGCCCATGCCGCGCTCAATGCCGGCCTGGTCTTCGCGCTTGTAGCGCGGGGTGTGCAAGGCCACATCAAGCAGATTGCTCTCAAAGGTGTGGTGCAAACCGACCTGCACGTTTTGCAGCGCCGTCATCTCGCCAAAGAGCTGCACGTTCTGGAAGGTGCGCGCAATGCCAGACAAAGCGATGTCCGACGAAGTGCGACCGACCACGGTTTGCCCGGCAAACTCGATGGCGCCGGCCGTGGGCACGTAGATGCCGGTCAGCACGTTCATCATCGTGCTCTTGCCCGAGCCATTGGGCCCAATCAGGCCGTGGATGGTGCCGCGCTGGATGCGCAAGTCCACGTTGTTGAGCGCCTTGAGGCCACCAAACTGCATCAACACGCCCTTGGCCACCAGCAGGTCGCTGCCCGCTGCGCTGTGCGCTGCGTTAGACGCCACGGTTATAGCGTCTTTGCCCAGGTCCATGCCCTGGTAGTCACCGCCGAGTGCGGCGCGGCGGAAGAACAGCTTGCGGAAAAATCCGACGATGCCGTCTTGCAAGTAATACACCACAAACAGAATCATCAAGCCGAAGATGGACAGGCGCCAGTCGGTGATCGACTGCAGCCAGAACGCAAACGCTGCCAGCGCAATCGTGCCCAGCACCGGAATAGCCATGGCGCGCGGAGTCGTGGTTTTCTTGACCACGCCAACCACGGCGCCGCTAAGCATCAGCGCGGCCAGTGTGGACGACACCTGGCGGAACATCTCCAGGTCATCGAGCAGCTTGGGCAAAATCACAATGATGGCCGCGCCCAGCAGCGCGCCGGTGCGGGTTTTGCGTCCGCCCATGATCACCGCCAACAAGAACAACACGGTCAACTCGAAGTTGTAGGTGTTGGGTGAAATGTATTGCTCTGAATACGAATACAGGCACCCGGCCAGACCGGCAAAACCGGCGCTGATCACAAAGGCGTACACCTTGTAGCGGTACACGGACACGCCCATACAGTCAGACGCCACCGGGCTGCCGCGCAGCGCTTCAAAAGCGCGGCCCAGTTGCGATTTCAAAATGCGGTCCACCACAATCAGGGACAGCACCATCAGGCCAAACACCAGCCAGTAAAAACCATGCTCGGTGAGCTTGGCGCCAAACAGGTCGGGCTTAGGCACCTTGATACCCAAGGGGCCTTCGGTCAGAAAATCCATCTCGTTGATCAAAATCTGGATGATGGTGCCAAAGGCCAATGTCACCATCGCCAAGTAGGGGCCGGTCACGCGCAGCGCGGGCAGCGCCAGCAGCGCACCAAAGCCAGCGGTCACGCCAATGCTGGCTGGAATGATGAGCCACAGCGGCGCGCCGAGCTTGAAGAACATCACACCCGCGGTGTACGAGCCCACGCCAAACAAGCCGGCATGGCCGAGCGACACCTGGCCGGTGTAACCGACCACAATGTCCAGCCCGAACAGCAGGATGGCGTAAATCATGATCGTGCCGATCATGTGGATGTAATAGGGGTTGTCCAGGTAAAGCGGCGCGGCGCCCAAGAGCGCCAGCGCGACAAGGGCCACAGAAAAAGACTTGCGGTTCATCTTCAAACTTTCTTCATGGCGGTTTTGCCAAACAGACCCGCGGGCTTGAACGCCAGCACCAGCAACAAGAGCACCAAGCCGGGCACGTCTTTGTAGCCGGTGGACAAATAGAAGCCGGTGGTGGTTTCAGCCACACCCAAAATAATGCCGCCCACAATAATGCCCAGACCACTGGTCAGACCACCAATAATGGCCACAGCAAAAGCCTTGAGCCCCAGCACCGCACCCATGGTGGCGCCGGTCAGAGTCAGCGGCGCAATCAGCGCACCCGCAAAGGCGGCGGTGGCCGACGACAAGGCGTAAGAAAAGGTAATCACCAAACCGGTATTGATGCCCATCAGCTTGGCCGCGTCGCGGTCATTGAAGGTGGCGACCACGGCCTTGCCGTAAATCGTTTTGCGGTTGAAAAACTCAACTGCGAGCATCATGGCCACCGCGCCAAACACCACCAAGATTTCCATCGGCAGCACATTGGCGCCAAAGACTTGCATGGGAGCCTCGGGCAGGGGAGAGGGGAACTTCAGGTCGTCGCGGCCCCAGATGTTCTCGGCCACGTTTTTGAAAATAATGCCCAGCGCAATGGTGGACATGATCCAGCCAAACTCGCTTTTGATCTTGATGGCCGGCTGCACGCCAATGCGCTCGACGAATGCGCCTTGCACCATGCCAAACACAATCACCAGGGGCAACATGACCCAGTAATTAACACCCTGGTTAACCAGGGTCAGGCCGACCATGGCGCCCAACATCAGCGCGTCGCCCTGGCCGAAGTTCAGCGTGTCCGAGGTCTGGAACGTGAGCTGGTAGCCAAACGCGATTACCGCGTAAATCATGCCCAGCGCAACGCCGCTGTAGACCAGTTGAAGCAGGATATCCATAAATTTTTCCACCCAAAAATCAAAGCATTTACCCCTCGCACCAGAGGTCCGTAGCGACTGCTGCCGCCTATGAAAGAAACTCGCCAGCCCTAAGGGACTGGCGAGTTTCAGTGCGCTAACTCAGGGCGCGAAGCCCGTTTATTTTTTGACGGCCAAAGCGCCTTTGGCGTTGACGTCTTTCACGCGAATTTCAGACGCCTTCTTCTGGTCGGCTGCGTAGGCGTAAACCACTTTCTCGCCCTTGACTTCACCAAACACCGGAATGTTGGCGGTAATGGCGTCATGGTCTTTGGCGGTAAACGGCTTGTTGTATGTGGTCACCACGCCGTCAACAGGCGCTTTCAGGTCTTCCAAAGCGGCCTTGATCTTGGGGCCGTCGGTCGAATTGGCTTGCTTGATAGCAGCGGCCAGCAGGTAGATGGAGTCATAACCTTGGGCGGCAGACACAGGCGAATCAATACGTGCGTTTTTGGGGTTGAACGTGCGCAGGTAGTTGATGATGAAGGACTGGCGCTTGGGCGTGGTGGGCTCTTGGATAAAGGTTTGCGGCATGCGCGCACCTTCGCCGCCAGGGCCTGCGTTGTCAATGAAATTGGCCATGGACAAAGTCCAGCTGCCGATCATGGGCACTTTCCAGCCCAGCTTGGTCATGCCGTTGGCGATTTGCGCCAGTTCTGGGCCAATGGCGTAGGTCAGCACCACTTCAGCGCCGGCGGCCTTGGCCTTGAGCAACTGCGCCGTCATGTCCACGTCTTTGATATTGAACTTCTCAACCGCCACCGCCTTCACACCTTTGAGATCCAGGGCTTTTTCCAAGTCCGCACGGCCGAGTTGGCCGTAGTTGGTGGAGTCAGCCAGGATGGCGACTTTTTTGAAGCCACGGCGGGTGATCGCCTCTTCCACAATCATGGGGGCCTGGATGCTGTCGTGCGCCGCATTGCGGAAGATGTAGTTCTCGGGCTGGTCGTCAAACTGGTGGGTGATGAGGGAGCCGGTCGCCACGTTGTTCATGACCGGGATCTTGGCTTCTTGGTAAAAGCGCTGCGATGCCAGGGCCACGCCGGTGTTGATAAAGCCCACGGTGGCAGTGACTTTTTCTTTGTTGATCAGCTCTTGGGCGATTTGCACACCGCGCTCGTTTTTGGCTTCGTCATCGCGCTCAATGATTTGCAGTTGGCGACCGATCACACCACCGGCTTTGTTGATTTCATCCACAGCCAGCTTGACGCCGTCGCGCATGCTCACGCCCATAGAAGAAGAGCCGCCAGTGAAGGGCCCAGAGACGCCAATCTTGATGGCCTCTGCAGCAGAGGCCAGGCCGGTGTAGGCCAATACGGCGGCGGTAATAGCCACTGTTGAGGCCAGTTTAGTAAAGCGAATGTTCATTTTGTCTCCAAATAAAAAAAGGGGCGTCCGTTGCGCCCGATGTACTGCAGGCGCAGCCAAGACCAAAGATCCGAGCACGCCCACTGAACAGTCGATCTAATCGGAAGTTTCTTACAGGGGCTTACGAACGAGCCGATGCGCCATCCATTCGCGCACCTGTTTTACTGATGATTTTTCATTGTTCCACCAAATATTTTCAAGATCGCCAAAATTTGGAGGATTACAAGGGTTTACCGTTTATTTTCGGGTGAGCAGCTCAATTCAGGCCGCGCACGATATTCATGGCCTCTTCCACCCGCTCCACGGCGTGGATGGTCATGCCCTCAATCGGCTTTTTGGGCGCATTGGCCTTGGGCACCACGGCCACGGTAAAGCCGAGTTTGGCCGCTTCTTTCAGGCGCTCCTGGCCGCGCGGCGCCGGGCGCACTTCGCCCGCCAGCCCCACTTCGCCAAAGGCAAGAAAGCCTTTGGG
The DNA here is from genome assembly GCA_945898115.1 of Comamonas sp. lk. Classification (GTDB taxonomy): domain Bacteria; phylum Pseudomonadota; class Gammaproteobacteria; order Burkholderiales; family Burkholderiaceae_C; genus Allorhodoferax. The sequence continues at coordinate 752 of CAMDHS010000175.1, read as the reverse complement.
CAGCGGCTTGCCACGCAGCGATGAAGTAATGGCCAGCATCACCGCCAAATCGGCGGCAGGCTCGCCAATGCGCACACCACCCACGGCGTTGATGAACACGTCTTGGTCCATGCAGGCCACACCGGCGTGGCGGTGCAGCACCGCCAACAGCATGGCCAAGCGGTCTTTGTCCAGGCCCACGCTTAATCGCCGAGGGCTGGGGCCGCCGCTGTCCACCAGCGCCTGGATTTCCACCAAGAGCGGGCGCGTGCCTTCAAGCGTCACCATCACGCAGCTGCCGGGCACCGGCTCGGCGTGCTGGCTCAGAAAAATGGCGCTGGGGTTGGAGACGCCTTTGAGGCCTTTTTCGGTCATGGCAAACACGCCAATCTCATTGACCGCGCCAAAGCGGTTCTTAATAGCGCGCACCAGCCGAAACTGGCTGTGCGTGTCGCCCTCAAAGTAGAGCACGGTGTCCACCATGTGCTCCAGCACGCGCGGCCCAGCCAGCGCGCCCTCTTTGGTCACATGGCCCACTAATACGATGCACACGCCGCTGGCCTTGGCCGCGCGCGTGAGATGCGCCGCGCATTCGCGCACCTGCGCCACTGAGCCTGGCGCCGATGTCAGCTGGTCCGAATACACGGTCTGGATGGAATCAATCACCGCCACGTCGGGCTGCTGCGCGTCCAGGGTGGCAAGAATTTTTTCAAGCTGAATCTCTGCCAGCACCTTCACCTGCGAGCGCTCCAGCCCCAGGCGGCGTGAGCGCA
>CAMDHS010000174.1 GCA_945898115.1 Comamonas sp. lk | reverse complement strand
GCCGCTGCGCTGCCCGTGCTGCTGGTGCCCGCCATGGAGGCGCCGGTCTGGGAGTTGATGCTTACGCTGTTGCCGCCGGCTTGCAGCTTGGCGGTGCTGGTCTTGTCAGTGTCGCTGGTGCCCACTGACGTGTTTACGTTGTCCGAATTCACGTCACTTGTCGTTTGAAACACGGTGGCGGCTGTCGTGCCCGAGGTGCTGCCAGAAATCGTGATGCTGGTGCCTGCTGGCATCGTGCCGCTGACGGCCGTGTTGCCGTCTTGCAAAGTGAGGGTGCCACTGTTGGTGCCGCCTTTGAGCACCGTGTTGGTGGATCCGTTCACGCGCAGGCCCTGGCCGGTAGCGGTAATCAATGTGGCTGAATTTGCCGCACCGTCAACCGTCAATGCCGGGCCTGCCACCGTACTTCCGCCCGCCGTACCGCCAAACGAGGACAGCACCGCAGAAGGCGTATCGCCGCCGGTCAGTGTCAGGCTTGCGCCATTTACCGTTGAGGTCGAGGTCGAGGTGCTCATTGTCGCCACGTTGGCCGTGGTGTTAACGCTCAGATTGGCGCCGCCCGTGTTGGCTACATTGAGGGAGCTGGAAATGGTGGTCGCTCCGGTTAAGGAAGATGTTCCTCCCACGCTCAGGTTCTGACCTGCACTCAAGTTGTTGTTGGCCGACAGTGAGCTATCGCCAATGTAGACCCCGTGGTCCATACAAATGGTGACTCCAGTGACAACAGCTGCGCCTAGGCCGATGGCAACGCCTGCGATCGGCTCTACGGCACCTGCGCAAACGTTGTTGCTTAGCAGTTGTCCAAATGCCTGCCCAGACATGAGCCCGGTCACACACACCACGCTCGCCACGATCGCCAGAATTCGGCGCTTGGGTAATCTCATCTTGCTCATTCAACGGTCTCCTGTTTTATCAAAATGCATCCTTTGTCGGCCGGCATGGCCAGGACGCGTGCGTTGCGGTCCATGCCGCCCATCAAAATGGCGGTCTCACCCAGGGCTTGGGCTTTGACTGCGGGGTAATCCTCGGCAAGGGCTGCTGTGCAGCCCTTGGATTTGTAAACAATGGTTTGGTACAGGCCGCCGCAGCCGTTAGCCTGGTTGGGGGCCAGGGCCATGCTGGCCAGCGCCATTTGCGCGCCGGGCAGAGGCACCACCAGGGTGGCTGAGAGCAGCGAGCGGTCCGGGTTGCTGGTGGGCACTTGCATGAGCGCGATGTCGCGGTTTTGCGGCGACAAAAAGCTGGCAATCTGGTTGGCGCGGCCCGCGCAGGCAAACGCGCCCACGCGCGCAAACTGCTGTGCCAGTGTGTGGGTGCTGGGAGCGGCTGGCGCAGTTGGGGCGGCCGTTTGCGCCCAGGCCGAGGTCGAGGCAAAAGCCAGGGCTAGCAGCGCTGCAAAAATACGGAAGAACAAAGCGGACATTCAAAGCGGGCGGATAAACAATGCCCCTACTATTGCCGTCTGCTGTGGCCAGACCCTACAAAAACCTACACGCCTTCGTGCCTGCCTACAATCGCGCCCCCATGATCCAGATCACTGAACTCACCAGTACCGACGCGTCCGCAGCCGTGCTGGCCCATCTGGGCTTGCCGCAAACCCTGGACGGCGCCCCCGCCCGGGTCTGGATGGCGCGCGAGGGCTCGTCGGCGACGGTAGCCGCCGCCGGGTTCGCGGTGCGCTGGTCGAGTGCGCACATGCATTGGCTGTGGCTGCACGTGGCCGCGCCCGCCCGCGGCCAAGGTGCGGGCAGTGCGCTGCTGGCGGCTGTGCGCAGCCAGGCCAGCGCCAGCGTGCCCTGGCGCCTGGTGGACGCGGTAGACGCCAGCGAGTGCGATTGGTTTGTGCGCCACGGCTTTGTGTCCTGGGGCCATGTGTGTGAATACGCTTTTGATCTGAGTGCGTCGGCGCGGTCGCTAGAGCGCCTTTGGCAGCGGCTAAAACACCGCATACCGCCGCAGGCCGACATGCTGTCCCTGGAGCAGGCGCAGCACGCCGGCTGGGCGCCTGAAATCGCCCGCCTGCAGGCGCAGGCCGTGGGCGGCTTGCCGTCCATGCTGCAAGAGCGCATGGCCCAGGCCGCGCAGACTGGTAGTGACGAGGGCGTCAGCCTGGCCCATTCTCTGGTGGTGGTGCTGGATAGCGAACCGGTGGCTTTTGCGCTGGCCCGCTTTGATGCCGGGCCGGCCTGTTGGATGATTGACGGCTTTTATGTGGCCCCCGCTTTTCGCGACGGCTGGGCCACGCTGTGGCTGCGCTATGAGCTGGTGCAAACCGGGCTGCGCTTGGGGCGCACGCCGCAATACCGGGTGCGCGCCCGCAACGACCAGACCAACACCGTGGCCTTTGCCCGGCGCCTGGGCGCTTTGGCACTGGCGCCGCGCTACCTGATGGCAGCGCCTTAGCGGCGCGGGCAGCGCCTTAGCGGCACGGGCGGCGCCTTAACCGCGCGGGCGGCGCTGCTGCTGCCCTTAGGCCGCCTGCAGCGTGATGCCCAACTGGTAACCGACCATGCGGATCGAGCGCAGGCAGGAGCGTTCGGCGCCCACACCGATGAGTTTTTTGCGCAAACGCACCATGCGCACTTCAAACGCCGATTTGTTGAAGGCCTTGGCGTTGAGGTCCAACAAGACTTGCAACTGTTGCAGTTCCAGCCGTTGGCCCGGCGCGCGCGCCAGGGACGCCAATATCAGCGACTCGCTGTCGGAGAGTTCGGTGCGCCCCAGCGGCCCCGAGACCCAGCGCTGCGTCGGGTCGTAGCGAAAAGCGCTGCGGTCGGCAGCGGCGGTGGCCTTGCTCTGGCTGGCCAGGCGCCGCGAAATGCTGTGCACGGCGGCCAATAGCTCCTCGGTGGCTACGGGCTTAGGCAAGTAGATGTCGACCCCGTTGTTGTACCCCAGCACCTTCAAATCCACCTGCGTGCTGGCGGTGACCAGGATGATGCCCGCCAGTGGTTGGGCAGCACGAAAGCGCCGGATCAGGCTCATGCCGTCCTCGCCGGGCAGATGAAAATCGGCAATCAACAAATCAATCGGCATGCCACCCACTGCGTCGTCCATTTCTTCGGCGCAGGTTATGCCCACGGCCCGGTGTCCCTGGCGACGCAGCACTTCTACCGTGATTTCGCGCAACGCATCATGGTCTTCTGCGACTACGATGCATAACGATTTTTCTGTAAATGTGGCGGGAAATACCGAGGGACTAGATGCATGCATCCGCGCACTTTCGCAGTGCGCCGCACCTGCGCCCTACAAATTCCTACATAGACCGGCCCACCGGTGCTAACTTGGCTCAGTAGACCCGCAGTGCGATCGCCAATTGGTAAACGCCGCGCTCGATCACGCGCAAACTGGCCTTCTCGGCGCCGACTTGCACCAGTTTTTTGCGCAAGCGCGCCAGGCGCACCTCAAAGGTGGACTTGGTGTAGGTGTCCAGGTCCAGGTTGAGCAGCTCGAGCAGCTGCCAGACTTCAAGCCGCTGGTCTGGGGCGCGTGCCAGCGCCGTCAGGATGGTGGATTCCGCCGCCACCAAGGTGCAGTCACCAAGCGGGCCGCTCAGTACGCTGCGTCTGCTGTCAAATTGCAGTGAGGTCCCGGTTTGCGGCTTGCTTTGCGCGCTCTGGGCGTTCAGGCGTCGGGCCACACTGTTCACTGCGGCCACCAGTTCATCGGGTGACACGGGCTTGGCCAAATAGATGTCTGTGCCGACTCCGTAGCCGTTGACCTTGTCGTCCAAAGCATTGCGTGCTGTGACCATGATGATGCCTGCGAGCGGATGTGCGGCACGAAAGCGCCGGGTCAGGCTGTAGCCGTCGGCGCCGGGCAGGTTCAGATCTGAGATGAGCAGGTCAATGCGGCTGCGGATCAGAGAATCGTCCAGCGCTTCGGCGCAGTCCAGCCCCTGCACATGGTGGCCTTGGGTCTGCAGCATTTCGACCATCACCTCGCGCAGGGCGTCGTGGTCTTCAACGATAACGATATTTAGCAGGGGATGGACCACACAAACCTCACCATGGTGGAATCAGGTGCGTAGCTTAAGGTAGCGCCCAATTGCTGGGTGATGCGCGCCGCCTGGTATAGGCCCAGGCCGGTGCCCGTCTGGCGTTGCGCGCCAGGGCTGCGGTAGTACTTCTGGAAAATCTTGTCTGAGTCGGGCCAGCCCGAAGGGCCTGGCGTGTTGGCCACTTCAATGCGGATGGCGGCCACGCCTTGGTGCTCCGTGCGTTGCAGCGTCACGACGACCGGGCTGTCAGCGGCGCTGTAGCGCAAGGCGTTTTGCACCAGGTTGTTGAGCACGGTACAAAACAAGCGCACATCGGTGTTGACTGGATAGAGTGCCTCGTCGGCCTGGCGCGAGATGCGCCCCGGAATATTGTGCGCAAACAGCAGGCGGTCAAGCTCTTGCAGCGCGTCAAAGCCAGAAATGTGAAGCTGAAGCTCGCGCGCCTCGAGCTTGTCTACCCAGGCGAAGCGGTCGATCACATTGCTCATGTCCTGAATCGCCTGGTCAAAGCGGCCTCGAATCGTGGCCGGTGCCGTGGTCAGGCCCAGCGCCATGCGCAATACAGACAGCGGGGTCTTGAGCTCGTGGGTGAGCATGGCCATGAACTGGGCCTGGTCTTTGCGGTGCAGCTCTTCCTGGGCAACTTGCTGGCGGCTGATAGTTAGGTTGGCTTGTCCGTCGGCATGCCGCTTGGCCAAGAGTTTTGCGCGCCGCTGCAAAATACTCAGCAACGCCACCCCCGTCACAAATCCGTAAATGCTGTTGGCTTGCAAGCCAATTTCTGCACTGCTGGTGATGCCCAGCGCTGGCAAGGTGAACAAGCTCAGCAAGCCCATACCAATGGCGTAATAGCCAATAAAAAACCGGCGAGACACCAGGGGCGGGGTTTCTGCCGGGTCGCGATCCCAGCCACGGGCGTTTATGGCCGAACCAAGAAACAGCAGTGGCGTAATGCCAATGACCACCATATTGAGCTGCATGCCCAAGCGGACGAAGCCAAAAAAAATCAGCAATAGCAGCGCTGGCATGAGCCAAAAGATGGCGGTAATAGTGATACGCGTCCAGCGGGCAGGCCGAAAATCGTTAAGAAAGGCGCGATTAAATGCCACTGCGGCGGCTGTGGCGCTCAAGACCAGCACGCTTGTGAGTTGGTCAAGCCAAGCTGCGGGCACCCGGTCGCCAACAAAGAGCCGAAGGTAGCCCAGAATGGTGAAGCCAAAGACCAGCGCTGCGAATTGATGGATCGCCAATATCCCGATGAGCGGCTCGCGGTGCTGCCACCAATGAACAAAGGCCCACAAAAAAAACAAAAACAAAAATCCCAAAAAAATACCCAGCAACAGGCTTTGCAGACTGTCCTTGGCGCTGGCCTGCGCAAAGGTCAAAGCCTCGACGTGAATGAGGTTGGTGCTCGTGGTTTGCAGCCGCAACCAAACGGTGCGAGGCGCCTCACTCATGGGGATGACAAAGTTGTGATTGAGCGAACGGTAGCCAAAGCGCGGCACCGGATGGCCGTCGCCCACCTTGGGCGGGGCCATTTCTGTGCCCAGTGGGTCATACAAGGTGACTTCGTCAATATAGCCGGGCTGTATGCGCAGCACGTACCAGGGCGCAAAGCCTGCAAGATGTGTGACCTGGTCCTGGTGGGCAAGCGGTGTTCCTTGCAACTGCAGGCGCACCCACACCGCATTGGCTTTGTAGCCGCGGTTGAGCGGCCCTGTGTAGGCCTGAAAGGCTGTGACGCGCGGCGCCAGCCGGACGTCGGCCCACGTCAGGCTGCCCGCATCATCTTCCAAGTAGGCCCGTTCCATGATGGCGTCCTGCGCCTGGCTCGCCAAGGGAAGCAGCAGCCCCAGGCTCAAAAGCAGCATGCCCACGCAGCGCCTCGCAAGCGCGCCCCATGCGAAAACCGAATGATTTGCCATAGCTTTAAGGCTCCTGTATTGCGCCCCCCAGCGCCTTGTACAGCGTCACCTGGCTTTGCAGCGAGGCGAGTTGCACATTGATCAGCCCCTGCTGGCTTGCAAAGGCCGTGCGCTGGGCGTCCAGCCAGTCAAGCTGGCTGGCAGCACCAAAGTCTAGGCGCAAGCGGGTGAGTGTCAAGCGTTCCTTGTCGGCCTGGGCCAGCGCGGTTTGCGCTTGCAGCTGGCGCTCCCAGCTGGCGCGCGCAGCCAGGGCGTCGGCCACTTCGCGAAACGCGTTTTGAACCGCTTTTTCGTACTGCGCCACGGCAATGTCAAAGCCCACTTTGGCTGCGGCCAAATTGGCCTCGTTGCGCCCGCCGTCAAACAGGGGCAGCAGCAGCTGGGGCACAAAGGTGTAGCTCCAAGAGCCGTCTTTGAACAGCGAACCCAGCTCGCTGCTGGCGCTGCCTGCACTCGC
>CAMDHS010000173.1 GCA_945898115.1 Comamonas sp. lk | reverse complement strand
TCGTGGCCGGGCTCTTCGGCGCGCGCGTCAGGGGCACCCACGATTTCGACCATGCAAAGCGCCGGGTACGCGCGTCGCAGCGTGGCCCAGTCAATGCCCAGTTTTTTGAGCGCCGAGGGACGAAACGAGGTAATCAACACATCGGCTTTGGCCAGCGCACTGTGCAAGACTTTTTGCCCAGCGGCGGTTTTTAGGTCTGCGCTGCGGGTTTTCACGCCTTGGTGCAAAGTGGCATAAGCGGCCGGGTTGTACAAACCCATGGGGTCGCCCGAGCTGCCTGCGGGCGCTGCGGCAGGGGCAGGCGGCTCGAGCTTGACGCAGGTCGCGCCCATGGCTTGCAGGCGCATGAGCGCTGCCGGGCCGGGCAAATTCAGCGCCAGGCTGACAATGCGCACGCCCTTGAGGGGGCGCAGGGGTTTGGCGGCGGGGGCGGGCGTTGTGGTCATGGATGTGAAGGCTGTGGGGGTTGAAGGGAAGGGCGCCAGCACACCAAAAGGTGCGTGCCGCGCGCGCGTGGTGAATTGTTTGGGTCCGTGTGATCAGGCTGTCTGGCGCGCGGGCAACTGCGTCACCCACTGCGTCCACCAGGCCAGGGCCTGCGTGGGCGCATCGTCGGATTGCATGGCGTCAATTTCGCACAGGGCGCCTATGCGCTGGGCGCCCAGGTCTTGCAGGCGGGCGTCAAAAGCCTTGCCGCCACCACAAAAGCTGTCACCGTAGCTGCTGTCGCCCAGGGCGACCAGGCCGTAGCGCGTGCTGCCCAGGTAGCGGGGCTGCAGGTCTAGGCTTTGGTACAGGGATTGCGCGTTGTCGGGCACGTCGCCGCTGCCGGTGGTGGAGCAGACCAGCAAAAACACGGCGTCTTGCGCAAACACTTCAATCGTCAGCCCGTCCATGGGCCGCACTTGCGCGTCAAAATCCAGGTCGGAAGCGCAAAAAGCAAGAGATTGAGCCACCTCGGTGGCGTTGCCGTGGACGGTGCCCACCAAAATATGAAGCTGCATGGAGCGCTTTAGTCCTTGAATCATGGTTGGGGGTCGATGATAGGGGCAATAATCCTAAGCTCTTGGGCGGCGCATGCATGCCTGTCTGTCTGACCTATTGCCTGGTGGCCGCTTTGATTTCTGATTCCCCCAACGCCGAGCTTTTCCCCGAACTCCCCCTGCCGCCCGCAGCCCCTAAGGTGCGCGCAGCGCGCTCGCCCAAGGTAATCCCGGCGAAAGAGTCGGTGTCCGCACCTGTGCCGTATGTGACACCCGACTTGTCACCCATCTCCGCCTCCCCCGATGCGGCGCCTGAAACACTTGCTATTGCCCAAGTGCAGTCCAGCGCTGCGACCTCAGCCGACCCCGCGTTAGCGGCCCCTGCGCCCGCCAACAATGCGCAGTCGGATGCTGCCGCAGGCCTCGAAGCCTGGGCCCAAAGCCTGGAAGCCCACCCCGACTACCGCGTGATGCGCCGCCTGCAGCCGCGCCTGCTGTGGCCCAGCGCTGCCGGCCAAGACATTGTTCGCGTAGTAGTGCTCGACACCGAAACCACCGGCCTGGACCACGCCAAGGACAAGATCATTGAGCTGGCGCTGCTGCGCGTAGACGTTGACCGCGCCACCGGTTTGCCCGTGGGGCCAGTGCAGGTGTTTGACGAGCTGGAAGACCCCGGCATGCCCATTCCCAAAGAGGCGTTGGCTATTACCGGCATCACCGACGCGGACGTGGCCGGCAAACGCCTGGACGAGGCGCGCATTGCCGCCCTGATGGATGGCGTGGACGTGGTGATTGCGCACAACGCCGGCTTTGACCGCCCCTTTTGCGAGGCGCGCCTGCCGCTGTTTCGCAACTTTGCCTGGGCCTGTTCGTTTGCCGATTTGGACTGGAAGGCGCAGGGCCGCAGCTCCAGCAAGCTTGAAGCGCTGGCCCAGGGCCTGGGCCTGTTTTATGACGCCCATCGCGCCGAGATGGACTGCCACGCCTTGCTCGCCGTGTTGGCCGCGCCGCTGCCCAAAACCCCCGATTCCAACGCCATGGCCCGCTTGCTCTCCAGCGCCCAAACCCCGTTCTTCCGGCTCCAAGCCACCGCCGCGCCCTTTGACGCGAAAGACTTGCTCAAGGCCCGCTCCTACCGCTGGAACGCTGAGTTGCGCGTCTGGCATACCCGCCTGGGCGACGAGGCGGCACTGGAGGCCGAATGCGTCTGGCTCAAGGCCAAGGTCTACGGCCAGCGCAGCGCCAGCGTGATGGTGGAAAAAGTGGACGCGCTGACCAAATATGCCGCACGCAGCGGCGCGCTGGCGCCCCGTCAGTTGTAGGAGTGGCACGATGCAGTTCCAACTCCTGGGCGTGCAAGCCGCCAAGGTGCGCCGGGTGATGATCAATGACCGCCTGGTGCCCTCGGCCATGCATAAAACGGCCGTAGCCGGACCGGTACGCGTGGGCGCGCTGGGGCTCGAAGTGGATGAGCAGGCCGATTTGTCGGTGCACGGCGGGCTTGAGAAAGCGGTTTACGCCTACCCGATCGAGCATTACGCCTACTGGCGCCAAGCCAGAGAGGACGCGGGTTTGGGCGGCATTGACGACGCACTGCTACCCGGCGCCCTGGGCGAAAACCTGACCCTGCAAGGCCTGTTAGAGACCGACGTGTGGGTGGGCGATGTCTTGCAGTTTGCCAACTGCGCGCTGCGCGTGACCCAGCCGCGCGAGCCCTGCTTCAAGTTCAACGCGTCCATGGGCTTTAACCAGGCGTCCAAGCAAATGGCGCAGACCGGGTATTGCGGGTTTTATCTGGCGGTGGACCAGCCGGGTACCGTACAAGCGGGAGAGACGGCGACGCTCGTACCGGGGCCGCGTCGTGCCAGCATTCCCGAGCGTTTTCAGGCCAAGTTGTTCAAGCATTTGCGCTGAAGCGCGGGCCTGGCGCGCACGGGGCGCGCTCACACAAAAGTAGCTTGCAGCGTGACGGTCACACTTTCATCTGACTCGGCTACAAAAGTGAGGGACGCCCCGTGCACCTTGGCAATTTCAAGACAAATACTCAAGCCCAGGCCCATTCCGTCAACCCTGCGGTTGTGGGCGGCGTCGCCCCGGTAAAAGCGGTCAAAGGCTCGCGCCTGCGTGTCGGGCGCCAAGTGGGCCGTGGTGTTGGTCAACTGCAACTCAAACCCGGCCCCGGATTTTTGAAGTTGGAAGTGAATATGGCCCTGGGGCCGGTTGTATTTGACCGCGTTGGTGTACAAGTTCTGAACAAGCTGCTTGACCAATACCGGGTCGCAATTCCAGACCACGCCCGGCGCAAGGTCTTGCGCAATCGTTATGCCGCTTTGGAAGCCTTGCGCTTCGGCGGCAAAGTCTTCCAAATAGCGGCTCAGATTAAAGTCTTGCCGCTTGAGAACCAATGCACGGGCGTCGGCCCGCGATAGCAAGAGCAGTTTTTCGCTGATATCAATCAGCCGCTCCACCTCATCCCCCATATTTCGCGCCAGAACCTGCGCGGTATCGGTCCAGGCCAGTTGCGCAATGAGTCGCTCAGATGTACCCCGCAAAATCGTCAGTGGCGTGCGCAGCTCATGCGCGGCTGCCGCGGTGAAGCTTCGCTCTTTGTCAAAACTCGCCCCAAGGCGCGCGCACATGTCCTGGTAGATGGTGGTGATTCTTTGGAACTCGACAAAATTGCCGCTGTCCACCCCTGTCGCCGCAAAGTTGCTTGCGTTCAAAGACCCCAGGGATTTGGCCAAGGACTCCAGGGGGCTTAAGAAGGCGCGAATAATCCAAAATCCCAACAGCAAGAGCAATACAAATATGAGCGGTGCAACATAGGTAAAGTGGGTGTCTCGCACCGCCCACAATTGCTGTGCCACGCGCTCCACCGCATTGGTTTGTAACAACATGATCGGGCCCTGGGCCCCGGGACTCGGGCGTTGGCCCAGCCATTCATAGCGTGAAAGCAAGGGTTTGAGCCATTCGACAAAGGTGTGCGCTTGGGGGTCGTCCAGCCACAAGGTCTTACCGAGTTGCGCTTCGGTACAAGCTGCTATGTCCTCGTGTCCGGTATGGGTGCTTCTGTCTTGGCAAAACTGCAGGTCATCGGCGACCGCCGCAGTCAGACTTCGTTGATTGACCCTTGTGTAGCAGGCCACAAAGTCCTTGCGCTGGCCAACCGTCTCCATGCAGGCATCCAGGCCCACTTGCATTTCTATCCGGGTTTGCAGATAAATGGTGTTGTGGACAGCGAATTTGGCCACGACACGGTAGGCCATGATGACGATCATGGCGCCAATGATTAGTCTGAGGAGTACCTGAACACGCAGCGACTTTTGCATGGATTTTGAAAATTTCTCGGCTAAAGTTTGAATATGGCCGCCACCCGTATTGCAAAGCGCACCGGCTTATATGTTTTGGTTCAGAGTCACTGGCAGCTGGCATAATGGCCACCGAACCCCAAAAATCATGATTATTTGCTCACTTTTAAGTAAATTTATTACAAAAGTGACATTCGGCGAGGCCTTGGGCAAGTACCTCGCCGTGGCTTGACCTCAGGTCGCCACATTGCACTCCCGCCGTAGCAGCGCCAGCGCGTCGTGCAGCGCGTAGTCGGCGTCACTGCGCAGGGTGGGCAGGGCCTCTTCCAAGAAAGACTGCCACATGTTCACATAGTCCGCCTGGAACTGTGAGGGGGCGTGGTCTTGCAAAAAGGCCACGACTGCCTCGGCATCCAGGCCTGACTTGCGGATTTTTCGCACCAGGGCGCTTGCGGCTTTCTCGGTAAGCAGTGTTTTGGGCGCGCTGCCTGTGGCCACGCACAGCAAGAGCGTGAGCAGCGAGCCTTCGTCTTCATGGCCGCCGGTGGTTTTGGCCCAGGTGGCCGACACGTTGCGCTCGTATTCATCCACCTCGGCCAGTCCATCGTCGAGCCAAAAATAGCGGCCCAAAAAGGCGGGGGTTTGGTCAAACAGCTTTTTCGGCGTGGCAGCAGTGTCCATGATGCGTGGCCAGTCGGCCAGCACCGATTGGCGCAGGGCTTCAACCGCAGGCTGCCAAGGCTCAGGCAGGCCTTTGGGCAGGGTCAGCGGCGGCAGCTGGCCGCTTGCCGCATATTTCTTGCGCAAAGCGGCGACGAGTTGGTTAAAGGCGGGCCAGTCCGGCATTTCGGTGCGCTTGGTCAAGTTCAGAAGCAGGGCGGTGCGCACCACGGCTTCGGCGTCTTTGCCTTCTTCTTGCAGGGCGTCAATGTCCAATTCGTACTGCGCAGAACACCAGATAGCGGCGTCCACCACGTCGGCCACGTGCTTTCGCTTGTTGTACTCGGCATGGTAGTCAGCGTAGCTTTTGAGCGTCCAGCGCTCCAGCACCGGAATCTGGTCGTCCGAGAAACTGCGCGCATCAGACATGCCAAAGTGGGTGTTTTGCGGCATCACGATCAGCGCCTTGAGCAGGTCTGAGCCGCCCTTGGAGCGCGACAGCAGCGAATGCTCGCGCAGGGCTTGCGCCGCCACCTGCAAGTCCCCGCCGCTGCTGTGTTGCAGGTTCAGGCTGATGAGGTTGACGAGGCGGTCTTTGGCTTTTTCTAGTTCGGGGCGCAAAAACTCGCTGCCAAAGTAGCGCGCAATTTGCACCATGCCCTTGGGTGCATCGGCGCGAATGGCGGCCAGTTTGTCTTCGTCAATGATGCCGTGTTGCAGGCCGTGGGCCAGCGCTTTCTCAAAGAAGGGCCGCTCATCGAAGAGCGCCACGCTGCTCGTGGCGGACTGGTTTTCGTCTTTCATGGGTGGTGCGCGGTGGGGCCTTAGATGGCCGATTCTTCGTCAGCGTCCAGCCCTTCGCGGGCGGCGGGGGTGGCTTTCCCGCGGTCGGTGTCACCTGTTTCCACCTTGCCGTCGTCGGCTTCTATCTCGTCTTCTTCGCCCAGGCCCAGGTTGTGGGCGCGGGCTTTGGCGCGCAGCACCAGCAGCATTTCAATGAACAGGTCGGGCAACTGGTAGCGCAGGATGTAGGCCATTTGCATCCAGTCCTGGTCGGCCACCTCGTCTTCGTCAAGCCGGGCTTTGGCATAGGCGTTGGCGTACAGATCGGCCTCGGACACCATGTCGCCGTCGTCTTCTATGGTTTCAAAGTGGCCGGTGCGGGCAAAGGCTTCCACGCGGCTCCAGCGCTCGGCAAAGTAGTCGGCCAGTGCTTCGCTGCCGCCCTCTAAATCGCCAATGGCGGTCAAAAACTCCACCGGGTCGCCGTCGGCGCGAAAGATGACTGAATTGACCATGCCGCGCAAATGCGTGCGGCTCAGGTCCTTGTATTGCTTCTCGATGACCACTGCGCGGGCAAACTGCGCCGGGGTGACCAGCAGGTTGATGACGGATTCTTTGGAATCGTCATATTCACGCATCACCGCCAGAATGT
>CAMDHS010000172.1 GCA_945898115.1 Comamonas sp. lk | reverse complement strand
GTTCAGGCCGGCTTCGATCAGTTTTTGGCAAATCGTGTCCACCACCTTGGCCACCACGTCTTGCGCCGGGCCGATGGCGTCGCCCTGCTTCCAGGTGCCCAGGCCGTACATATGGCGCATCTGGCGTGCCCAGATGCGGGCCGCAAAGGTGGCACCAGCGGCGCTCCAGTGGCTGGACAAGCCCAGCACGTGGGCGGCATCGCTGGGCGTAAATCCGCTGTAAATCGCCAGGCCCTTGCGCTCCAGGCGGGCAAAGGCGCGGGCCAGGGCGCGGTTTTCCATGTTGGCGCGCTCCAGGTCAACCGGGCCCTTGGCCAGGGTTTCCCAGGCGAAGAGCTCGTCGTCGTTCAGGCGCGAGAGCAGCGCGGCGTCCGCGTGCAGCCGCTGGGCAAAGCGCATCTGGCTGGCGTGGGGCGTCTCATGCTGCTGGCGCTCCAGCGCGGCCAATATCTGCGGGTGCTGGTGGGCCAGCAGGCTCATGGGCACCACCCGGCGCGGGCCGATGGTCAGGCCTTCGCCGCCGTGCAGGCGCACTTCGCTGTCGCCACCCAGGCCTACCGCATAGACCTTCACAGCCTCGACCATGGGGCGCCAGTTGCCGACCATGGCGCCGTCAAAGCTAAGTTCGGGCAGGCCGTTGCGCACCACGGCAATGTCGGTGGTGGTGCCGCCCATGTCAGCCACCACCGCGTTTTGCAGGCCGCTCAAGGCGCAAGCCCCCAGCACGCTGGCCGCCGGGCCCGAGAGCACGGTGTTGACCGGGCGGCGCAAGGCGCTGGCCACGTTAATCAGCGAGCCGTCGCCCTGCACCACCATCAGCGGCGCGTCAATGGCGCGCGCGGCCAGGGTGCGCTGCACTGATTCAATGAGCGCCTTGACGTGAAAAATCATGCGGGCGTTCAGCGCCGCAGTCAGCGCCCGTCGGGGCGCGCCCAGGCTGGACGCCAACTCGTGGCCGCAGGTCACCGGCACATCGCACAGTTCTTGCACCCATTGGCGCAGCTGCACCTCGTGCGCCGGGTTGCGCACGCCAAAGGTGGCTGAAATGGCAAACGCGGACACCCGACCCATGTGCTGGGTGATGGCCGCGCGTGAGGCCGCCTCGTCCAGTGCCTGGGTGGCGATGCCTCCGGCGTCGTGGCCGCCAGGCAGGCAGACAATGCCTTCGCTGCCCAGCAAATCGACCAAGCCGCTGCTTTTGACCTGCAGCGCGTCGTAACCCGCCAGCAGCACGCACACCGGCGAGCCCTTGCCCTCGACCACCGAGTTGGTGGTCAGCGTGGTGGACAAGGACACCAAAGACACCTGGCCGAGCCAGGCTTGGGGCAGCTGGTCCAGCGCCCCAGCAATTCCCTGGGCCAGGTCAAAGCGGGTGGTCAGGCTTTTGGCAGATGCCACCACCTGGCGCTGCGCGTTGAGCAGCACCACGTCCGTGAACGTGCCGCCGGTGTCGATACCGAGGGAATAGGCCATGGGCTGCCTTAAAAAGAGAGGGGCGTGGACTGCGGGCAGGAGCGAGGCGGGGCACGCCCCGCGCTGCGCTTAGGCCGCACCGGCTTCGCAGAGCCAGCGGTACAGATAGTCGGCAAAGCTGCGGCGCACCGTCAGCTCAAAGTGCGTGCCAGCAGCCAGGCACAAGAGCGTGGCACCGGCCTTGGCCACATGGGTTTGCGCCACAGCACCCGCGCCAAAGGCGCGCGGATGAAAGTCCAGCGGGCAGCCGCGCGCCAGCAGGTCAGCCGCACCAGCGCCCTGCGCCACCAGCGTGGTAAATCCGTGGCCCACCGGCACCAAAGACACATGCTGACCCGCCAACGCGCTGCGCAAGGTGGTTTCCATGGCCTCAGCCGGGCTGGGGTGCTGGTAGTGCGCGCTGCTGGGTGGGAACTTCAGCACCCACTCATCGGGCCCGAGCCACAGCAGTTGACCGGTAGGGCCGATGCTGGCCGTGTTGGCTATAAGTGGCAACGACAAACCCGTTGCGCTTTGCACTGCTGCGACAAACCCGGCGTCCGCCGCGTTGCCACGGATATTGAGCATGTCGGTAAACGCCTGTTCACCCAGGGTGACGCTGGCGCCATCGACCGTCAGCACGCGCTGGCCCAGGCCGGTGAGCGCGGCCAGGGGGCTTTCCAAAACAACATTAGACATGGTGACGCTTTCCTTCGGGGTCGTAAAAGACCGGGCTGCAAATGGTGGCGGCGACGATGCGCCCGTCCACCAGCGGGATGTAAACCTTCTCGCCCATGCGCGACAAACCGCCGCGCACGACCGCCATGGCAATCGGGCGGCCTACGGTGGGGCTGAAGTAGCTCGATGTGACATGCCCGACCATGGGCACCGGCAGTGCGGGCAAGGTGGCGTTGCGGGTGATTTGCGAGCCTTCGGGCAGCACGGTGGCTGCGTCGTCGGTCAGCAAGCCCACCAGCTGCTTGCGGTCGCTGCCAGCGGTGTCGCTGCGAGTGAGCGAACGGCGGCCCAAAAAGTCCTTGGTCTTGGACACCATGCCGCCCATGCCCAGGTCGTAAGGCGTGATCGATCCGTCGGTCTCTTGGCCGACGATGATGTAGCCCTTCTCGGCCCGCAGCACGTGCATGGACTCGGTGCCGTAAGGCGTGATGTCAAATTCAGCGCCAGCGGCCATCAGCGCGCGCCACACGTGGGCGCCGGTGTGCGATGGCACATTCACCTCAAACGACAACTCGCCCGAGAAGCTAATGCGCATGATGCGCGCCTTCACGCCGGCCACGGTGCCTTCGCGGTAGCTCATGAAGGGGAAGGCCTCGGGCGACAAATCGACATCGCTGCACAGCTTTTGCACCACGGCGCGGCCCTTGGGGCCGACCACGGCAAAGGTGGACCACTGCTCGGTAACCGTGGTCATGAACACTTTCATGTCGGGCCACTCGGTTTGCACCCAGCGCTCCATCCAGCCCAGCACGCGCGCTGCGCCGCCGGTGGTGGTGGTCATCAAAAAGCGCTCTTCGCCCAGGCGCACGGTCACGCCGTCGTCAAACACCATGCCGTTTTCATCGAGCATCAGGCCGTAGCGGGCTTTGCCAATCTCTAGCTTGAGCCAGGGGTTGGTGTACATCCAGTTCAGCAGTTTGGCTGCGTCCGGGCCCTGGATGTCGATCTTGCCCAGGGTCGATGCGTCCATGATGCCCACGCCATTGCGCACGGCCATCACTTCGCGGTTGACCGCCTGGTGCATGTCTTCGCCCGCCTTGGGGAAGAACCAAGGGCGCTTCCACTGGCCCACGTCCTCAAACGGAGCGCCTGCGGCCACGTGCTGGCGGTGCGGGCTGGTATGGCGCGCGGGGTCAAACAGGTCGCCACGCTCCAGCCCGGCAAACACGCCAAAGCTGATGGGCACGTAGTTGGGGCGGAAGGTGGTGGTGCCCACTTTGTCGATGGGCTTGTTCAGCGCGCGGGCGGCCAGCGCCATACCGTTGATATTGCCCAGCTTGCCCTGGTCGGTGCCAAAGCCCATGGCGGTGTAGCGCTTGATGTGCTCAATCGACTCAAAGCCTTCGCGCACGGCCAGTTCAATGTCGCTGGCGCCCACGTCGTTTTGGTAGTCGATAAAGGCCTTGGCGCGGCGCGACACCGGCTCGCCGGTCTCGGCAATCCAGAAGGCGGCAATCGGCTCTTGCACGGGTTCGGTCACTGCAAAGCTTTGCGCAGTGGCGGTAAAGCCGGTCGCCGTGGCCGCAGCGGCTCCGGCCGCGCTGGCCTGCGCCAGCGACTTCGCCAAACCGGTGGTAGCGGTGCATGCGCCCACGCTGGCCTGGTTGGCCATGGGCGTGCCGGGTTGAAAGGAGCACGCAGCGTCGTTCCACACCGCTTTGCCGCCCGAGTGCGAATACAAATGGATGGCAGGGTTCCAGCCGCCAGCCATGCCCAGGGCGTCGCAGGCCAGCACGTGGCGGTTGCCACTGGCGCGGTCGCCCACCATTTGGCAAACGGTCACCGAGCTTACGGCCACGCTGCCGCTGGCTTGCAAGGGTACATGGCCGCGCAAGACAGTTACGCCCGCCGCTTTGGCCTGTTGCACCAATTCGCCCACATTTTTTCCATCAGGCCGGGTGTCCACCACGGTGACATCGGCGCCTGCGGTCTTGAGCGCCAGCGCGTCGGCATAGGCCGTGTCGTTGTTGGTCAGCAGCACCAGGTTTTTGCCCACCAGCACGCCGTAAAGCTGCAGGTAGTCGGCCATGGCTGAGGACAGCATCACGCCGGGCAGGTCGTTGTTGCCAAACACCATGGGGCGCTCGTGCGAACCGGTGGCCAATACCACTTGGCTAGCGCGCACGCGCCACAGCCGCTCGCGAAAGCCGCTGCGCTGCGCCAGCGGCAGATGGTCGTTCAAGGACTCGCGGATGGTGAGAAAGTTGTGGTCGTGGTAACCAAACACCACACCGCGCTTGATGATGCGCACCTCAGGGCAGGCCGCCAGTTCGGCCTCAGCTGCCTTGACCCAGTCGGACGCCGACATGCCGTCAATGCGGCCGCTCAGGCGGTGGGCTGAACCGCCCAGGGTGGGGCCCAGCTCGGCCAATATCACCCGCGCGCCGCTGCGTGCCGCAGCCAGTGCGGCGGCCAGTCCGGCCACGCCGCCGCCAGCCACCAGCACGTCGCAATGCACGTTTTGGTGCACATAGCTGGCCGTGTCTTCCAGTTCAGGCGCAGCACCCAGGCCACCGGCCTTGCGGATAAAGCGCTCGTAAAACATCCAGGCCTTGGCCGGCCACATAAAGGTCTTGTAATAGAAGCCTGCCGGAAACAGCGGCGTACCCCAGCGGTTGGGGCTCAGCAGGCGGCTCAGCACATTGGGCCAGCCGTTGACGCTCTCGGCGTTAAGTTGCGCGTACAACTCCACCTCGGGCATCTTGGCGTTGGGAATGGTGTGGCTGCCCGACTCGAGCTGCACCAGCGCTGAGGGCTCTTCAATACCCGAGGTCACCAAGCCGCGGGGCCGGTGGTATTTCCAGGAACGCGAAAACAGGCTCTCGCCTGCAGCCAGCAAGGCCGAGGCCAGCGTGTCGCCAGCAAAGCCCGAAAAGCTGCGGCCATTGAATTGGAACTGCAAAGGCTTGGAGCGGTCAATGCGCTCGCCCCGTGCGGGAATACGGCTAGCGCTCACTTGGCACCTCCTGCGGATGAAACGGACTCAAGCGGCGCTTCGCCCGGCTTGTAAAACTGGGTGAACACATAGCTCACGGTATTGCGCTCGGCGTTGAACCAGCGGCGGCAGCCGGACGCGTGCATCCATTGCTCGCGGTGCAGGCCTTTGGGGTTTTTGCGCATGAACAGGTAGTCGCCCCACTGTTCGTCGGAGAGGGCATCGGTGTCGAGCGGGCGGGCAATATGGGCCTCGCCGCCGCAGCTGAATTCACTTTCGGCGCGGGGACCGCACCAGGGGCAGGTAATTTGTAGCATTTCGGTCTTTGCTCTATTGGGTATTTTGGAAAGTGTGTTTGCGTGCGTGGCAGGCCGGGTTTCGGCCCGGCGGCCGAGCTACTTTCTTTTGCTTCGCCAAAAGAAAGTAGCCAAAGAAAAGGCGAGCCGGCGACCGTGGCCCTGCGGGCTGCCTTGCGCTACTCGCGCCGCTCGGGGTCGGACGCAAACTCGCTACGCTCAAACATGCGCCCGCCCTGATCCGAGCGCCGCTGCGTTGCTCAGCACGGCCGAACGGCGAAAAACCGCTGCCTGCTCGTTCGCTGGCGCGAACATCGCACGCAGCAAAGACGGTGTCGCGCCTATCGGCGCTCCCACCATGCAGCCATTGACTACGACCGCCCCGCAAACCAATGCAGGCCAACAAACCCGCACCGCGACAACTCGCAGGTAGCACCGTAGCCGGGGCGACAAAACCAAATCGGCTGTTAAAGCCCCCCTTCACCCCGGTGGGGGTGAAGGGGCGGGGGGGATGGGGGGAAAAACCAGAAGTCATGTTCAGTGCGCCACCCCGGCGGCCCCATGCTCATCAATCAAATGCCCCGTATTAAACCGATTCAAATCAAACGCAGCATTCAATGCATGCGGCCGGTCCTGCGCAATCGTGTGCGCCATCACCCAGCCAGAACCCGGCGTGGCCTTGAAGCCGCCCGTGCCCCAGCCGCAGTTGAAGTACAGACCCTTGATGTGCGTCTTGGAAATAATGGGGCAGGCGTCCGGCGCCACGTCCACAATGCCGCCCCACTGGCGGTTCATGCGCACCCGGCGGAAGATGGGGAACAGCTCGCAAATGGCTTGCAGCGTGTGCTCGATCACCGGGAACGAACCACGCTGGCCATAGCCCACATAACTGTCAATACCCGCGCCAATCACCAAGTCGCCCTTGTCGGACTGGCTGGCGTAGGCGTGGATGGCGTTGGACATCACCACGGTGTGCAAAAT
>CAMDHS010000171.1 GCA_945898115.1 Comamonas sp. lk | reverse complement strand
GCAGTTGAAGGGGCCAGGAATCGCGTGCCAACCGCGCCGCACGCCCCGGCGCGCAGGGGCGTCTGCTGCAGGCCTGCGTGTTAGGATTTACCCTGCTTTTCAACCCAGCCTCTGGATACACACCATGAACCGCTGCACCCGCCCGGCGCCTTGCGCCCGGCCCCTTCGCCACCGTTTGCGTGCGCCCCTGTTTGTATTTGCCCTGTGCGCCGTCCCGCTGTTGGCGTCCGCCCAAAACAGCAATGTGCGCCCCTTCCCACCCAAGGCCGAACGCGGTGTGATGCAAATCACCCAGCCGCCCGAGCTGCTGCTCAACGGCAAGCCGGACCGCCTTTCGCCCGGCGCGCGCATCCACGGCGCCGACAACACGCTGCGGATGTCTGGCACGCTCATGGGCCAAAAAGCCGTGGTCAACTTTGTGCGCGAACCCGCAGGCCAGGTGCACGAGGTGTGGATCCTGACTGAGGCCGAAGCGGCCCAAAAGCTGTCCATCACGCCTTAGCGCTGAGCCGCACCGCGCGCCCCGAATTCCAGCTTGCGCCACACCGCGCTCCCGCATTGCGCCCCAGCGCCTTGCCCCTCTGTAAGAACGATCCCATGTCCAAAAAAGTATTTATCAAAACCTTCGGCTGCCAGATGAACGAGTACGACTCCGACAAGATGGCCGACGTGCTGCACGCCGCCCAGGGCTACGAGAAAACCGATGTGGTTGAAGAAGCCGACCTGATTTTGTTCAACACCTGCTCGGTGCGCGAAAAGGCGCAAGAGAAAGTGTTTTCGGACCTGGGTCGCGTCAAGCACCTGGCCAAAAAAGGCGTGCAAATTGGCGTGGGTGGCTGCGTGGCCAGCCAAGAGGGCGCGGCCATCATTGCGCGCGCGCCTTATGTGGACGTGGTGTTTGGCCCGCAAACCCTGCACCGCCTGCCCGAGCTGCTGAACCAGCGCCGCCTGCAGGGCCGCGCGCAGGTGGACATCAGCTTTCCCGAGATCGAGAAGTTTGACCACCTGCCGCCCGCCAAAGTGGACGGCGCCTCGGCCTTTGTGAGCATCATGGAAGGCTGCTCCAAATACTGCAGCTACTGCGTGGTGCCCTACACGCGCGGCGAAGAAGTGAGCCGCCCGTTTGAAGACGTGCTGGTCGAAGTCGCTGGTCTGGCCGACCAGGGCGTGAAAGAAATCACGCTCTTGGGCCAAAACGTCAACGCCTACCGCGCGCCCATGGTCGGCGCCGGGGCCGGAGGCGAGGTGGCGGACTTTGCCACGCTGCTCGAATACGTGGCCGACATTCCGGGCATTGAGCGCCTGCGCTACACCACCAGCCACCCCAACGAATTTACGCCGGCGCTGATTGCGGCCTACGACAAAATCCCCAAGCTCGTCAGCCACCTGCATTTGCCAGTGCAGCACGGGAGCGACCGCATTCTGATGGCCATGAAGCGTGGCTACACCGCCCTGGCATTCAAATCCACGGTGCGCAAGCTGCGTACCATTCGCCCCGACATGGCCATGAGCAGCGACTTCATCGTCGGCTTTCCCGGCGAGACCGAAGACGACTTTGGCAAGATGATGAAGCTGATCGACGACATTGGCTTTGACAACAGCTTTAGCTTTATTTTTAGCCCGCGCCCCGGCACGCCCGCAGCCAATCTGCATGACGACACGCCGCACGAAGTCAAGCTGCGCCGCCTGCAGCAGCTCCAAGCCGCCATCAACGCCAACATCACCCGTATCAGCGAAAGCCGTTTGGGCACGGTGCAGCGCATCCTGGTCGAAGGCGCCTCCAAGCGCGACGCCACCGAACTGATGGGCCGCACTGAATGCAACCGCGTGGTCAACTTTGCTGGCCAGCCCCGGCTGGTGGGGCAGCTGGTGGACGTCAAGATCACCGAGACGCGCACCTATTCGCTGCGCGGCGAAGTGCTGACCGCCCAGGACTAAGGAGATGACCATGGCCTTCAAACCCCTTTTTGCTGCTTGGGCCCTGGCCTGCGCCGCCGGTCTGGCCCAAGCCGCTGAGCCCCTGACCACGGTGTCCGCGCTGGACGTGCCGCGCTACATGGGCACCTGGTACGAGATTGCCAAGCTGCCCAACTGGTTCCAGCGCAAATGCGCCAGCAGCACCCGGGCCCAATACAGCCTGCAGGCGGACGGCCGGGTGCAGGTGGCCAATAGCTGCCGGTTGGCCTCGGGCGAATTCGACGACGCCATTGGTGCGGCGCGCCAAATCGGCGCTGCCAACTCGCCCAAGCTCAAAGTGCGCTTTGCCCCGGCCTGGTTGTCGCTCATCCCGGCGGTCTGGGGCGACTATTGGGTGGTCGAGCTCGACGACAACTACCAATGGGTGGCCGTGAGCGAGCCCGGTCGCCAGTACCTCTGGATTTTGTCGCGCACGCCGCGCATGGATCCCGCCGTGTATGCCGACGTGTTGGCACGCCTGACGCGCAAAGGATTGGACCTGCAAAAGCTCGAACTGACCCGCCAAGAAGACTAGGCCTTATGGACAGTCTTGTCACTTTGCAAGCCATGGGCCTTACCCTGCCCAGCCCGGCGTATTTGCTTGGATCCGCGTTGTTTGGCCTGCTGGGCTACGCCGCCTGGCGGCGCGGTCGCGCCCTGGAGGGCGCGCCGCTCACCTGGGGCGGCGTGGCGCTCATGGTGTATCCGGCGGCGGTGGACGACACGCTGCTGCTCTGGCTGGTGGGCGCGGCCCTGAGCGTTTTCCTGGCTTTGCGCTGGAAGTAAGCCGTCTAGCCCTGCGGGCCGCCACATGGTTCACAATCCTGCCCTAGCAAAACCACGCACTATTTCATGACCGACGTTTCTCCTGCACCCGCCTTGCCCGACCATTTGTCCGTAGACCCGCGCAGCCCGCACCATGTTGCTGCCGTGTTCGAGCACGACATTGGTATTCGCCTCAATGACAAGGAACGCTTTGACGTGGAGGAATACTGCATCAGCGAAGGCTGGGTCAAAGTGCCGGCCGGCAAGGCCAAAGACCGCCACGGCCGCCCGCTGCTTATCAAGATCAAGGGCCGTGTCGAGGCTTTTTACCGCAGCCCTGCGGCCTAAAACCGGTTTGCAGCTGCCCGGGGCGGGGCGCAGGCGAGAACCTGAGGCGGACTTAGATCCGCATCAAAACGGCATTTTGGGCATGCCCTTCATGCCGCCCATGCGCTTCATCATTTTCATCATCCCGCCGCCGCTCATCTTTTTCATCATGTCCTGCATTTGCTCAAACTCCTTGAGCATGCGGTTGACTTCCTGCACCTGAACACCGGCGCCCGCAGCAATGCGGCGCTTGCGGGTGGCTTTGATCAGGTCGGGCTTGCGCCGCTCCAGCGGTGTCATGCTGTGGATGATGCCTTCCTTGCGCTTGATGTCTTTTTCGGCCTTGTCCATGTCCACCTGACCGGCCTTGGCCGCCAGCGCGGCTGGCAGTTTGTCCATCAGGCTCGACAGTCCGCCCATTTGCCGCATTTGTTGGATCTGGCCTAAAAAGTCGTTCAAATCAAATGCCGCGCCGCTTTTTACCTTCGCGGCGAGTTTTTGCGCCGCCTCCACGTTCACCCCGGCCGTGACCTGCTCGACCAGGGCCACGATATCGCCCATGCCCAAAATGCGCCCGGCGTGGCGCTGGGCGTCAAACACCTCTAGGCCGTCGAGCTTTTCGCTGGTGCCCGCAAACTTGATCGGCGCGCCGGTCACCTGGCGCACCGAAAGCGCCGCGCCGCCGCGCGAGTCGCCATCGGTCTTGGTCAGGATGATGCCGGTCAGCGGCAGCGCTTCCTTGAAGGCGCGCGCGGTGTTGATCGCGTCCTGGCCTTGCATGGCGTCCACCACAAACAGCGTTTCCACCGGTTTGAGCGCCGCGTGCAAGGCGGTGATCTCGGCCATCAGCGCCGCGTCAATCGCCAGGCGGCCAGCGGTATCGACCAGCAGCACGTCAAAGTAGTGTTTTTTCGCGTAGTCCAGCGCGGCCAGGCCAATGTCCACCGGTTTTTGGTCGGGTGAGCTGGGGAACCACTCGGCCCCGGCCTGCGCGGTCACGGTCTTGAGCTGCTCGATAGCGGCCGGGCGGTAGACGTCGCCCGAAACAGTCAGCACTTTCTTTTTGCGCTTCTCAATCAGGTGCTTGGCCAGCTTGGCCGTGGTCGTGGTTTTACCGGCGCCTTGCAGGCCAGCCATCAAAATCACCGCCGGGGGCTGGGCGGCGAGGTTGATGTCGCTCACGCCCTCGCCCATGGTGGCGGCGAGCTCCTGGTTGACGATGCTCACCAGCACCTGGCCTGGCTGCAGCGAACCCAGCACCTCTTGGCCCAGCGCTTTTTCCTTGACGCGGGCAATAAAGTCGCGCACCACCGGCAGCGCCACGTCGGCCTCTAACAGCGCCATGCGCACTTCGCGCAGCATCTCGGCCACGTTGTCCTCGGTAATGCGCGATTGGCCGCGCAGGGTTTTCACCAGGCGCGAGAGTTTGTCGGTCAGGGCGGAGGCCATAGGGAATCCAATGCGGGAAATAGGGGTGGACAGGGGGCTTGAGGCCAGGAGCTTGCCCCTTTGCTTGCAAATAGCGCTACGCAAAAGGCTAAACTATTGCGATGATTTTAGACAGCGCGTCCCCCTTGATCCTCGGCCTGACCGCCGTGGCCGCGTTTGCCTATGTCTGGCCGGCCCTTCGGGTGGCGGGCCACAGCGCCTGGGTCACTCGGTTTTGGGTCGCGCTGGCCTGGCTGTCCCACGGTGCGCTGCTGGGCCTGGGCTTTATGGACACACCAGCGCGCTTTGGTTTTGCACCGGCCTTGTCGGTCACCGCCTGGCTGATTGCTACCAGTTACGCGGTCGAGCGCCAGTTGTATCCGCAGTTGCCCGCCCGCTGGGCGCTCAGCGCAGTGGGCGCCTTGTCGGTGGTGCTGGCGCTGGCGTTTCCCGGCACGGTCTTGCCCGCTGCCGCATCGGTCTGGATGCCTTTGCACCTGGCCATGGGCGTTTCCTGCTACGGCCTGTTTGGCGTGGCCGTGGTACACGCCTGGTTCATGACGCGGGCCGAGGCCCGCATGCGCATGGGCGTGGACACCCAAAGCGGCCTGCCCCTGCTCACCCTAGAACGCCTCACCTACCGCTTTGTGGCGGCCGGTTTTGTGCTGCTGACTGCCACCTTGCTGGTGGGCTACGGCTTTGGCGACGTGGTCTATGGCCACGCCAAGGCCTGGCACTGGGACCACAAAACCGTGTTTTCCTTGCTCTCGTGGCTGACTTTTGCTGTGCTGCTGGTGGGGCGTTCGCATTTCGGCTGGCGCGGCAAGCGCGCGGTGGTTGTGCTTTATACGGGCTCTGCCTTTTTGTTTCTTGCCTACGTGGGCTCCCGCTTTGTGATGGAAGTGGTCCTGGGCGGAGCGAAATGAAATACCTCTTGCTGCTGTTGGTGGCCCTGCTGATCATTTGGCAGTGGCGCAGCCACCGCGACCGCGAAGCCCGCAAAAAACCTCCGCCGCGCGGCAGTGCCAAGCAGCCCATTGAGATGGTGGCCTGCCTGAACTGCGGCACCCATCTGGCTGCCGCAGATGCCGTGCATGGCAGCCAGGGCAGCTATTGCAGCGCCGAGCACCGCCAGCGCCACGAAGCTTGACGCCCCCAGCGAACACCCCTGATTCAGGCGCCACCGCTCGGCCACCACCACCGGTGTGGCACAAGGGCTGGCACGCCCGGGCCCATGCGCAGCCCTCACCCAACTTTGGCCCCCGACCGCCACAGGCCCCGATTGACTTGTTGGTGCTGCATTCCATCAGCCTGCCGCCCGGAGTCTATGGTGGCCCCGAAGTCGGGCAGTTGTTTTGCAACCAGCTCGACTGGGACGCCCACCCTTACTTCCAATCCATCCGGGGCTTGCAGGTCTCGGCCCACTTTTTCGTCCGCCGTGACGGTAGCCTGTGGCAGTTTGTCAGTTGCGACGACCGCGCCTGGCACGCCGGCCCATCGCGCTACCGGGGGCGGGACAACTGCAACGACGACTCCATCGGCGTAGAACTTGAGGGCCTGGAAGGCGACACCTTCACGCCGGTGCAGTACCAGACCCTGACCGACTTGGTCCTTGCCTTGGCGCAACAGTACCCGCTGGCCGACGTGGCCGGCCATGAGCACATCGCGCCGGGCCGAAAACTGGATCCAGGGCCTGGGTTTCAATGGAATTTATTGCTTCCCTGTTTGATGGCCTTGTCAATTCGGTCGCCCGATTTGCAAAAAGATTAGTTTTTTTATTTTTATGATTTGCCAGTAGTGTCCGGTTAAACCGGGTTAATTTGTAGAGAAAGCCAATACTGGCGCGGCCTAGCGACCGATTTTATTTGGTGCCGATTTGAAACTTGTTTTCCCAATCTTGTGTAATTTCCAAGGCTCAAGCCCCTTGGAGGTTTCCTATGAACGTCGGCAAGACCTTGTTTGCGCAGATCATGGAGTTCGTCCCATGGACAAGCTTTTCTCGAATCGTGGCTCGCTTCAGTGGCGACTCGGGTGTGCGCCGCCTGACTTGCGCCGAACAGTTTC
>CAMDHS010000170.1 GCA_945898115.1 Comamonas sp. lk | reverse complement strand
GTGGCGGGCAAGGACGGCAATGACGCGGTGTTCAAGCTGCCGATCTACCACTCGGCGCTGGAATACCCCAACCTATTTAACGTGGTGCGCTCGCAGGCCTTTGCGCCGTTTCGCCGCTTTGGCCAGTTCTTTTTGTACAAGTGGTACTGGATGCAGGACGAGCTGTAATTGCCGGGCGTAGGTTTTGGTCAGCAGTGCCCTGCGTTTCGTGGTTAGTATCCGACTTCCATCCCTCTTTTTAGCAAAGCCCTACGATGAACATTTTGAATATCTCCCGCCGCAAGACCCTGGCCTTGGCCCTGTTGGCGGGCGTGCCCGCCATGGGTGCGCTGGCCGCCACTGACGTGCCTACGCGCGGCGGCACCTTGGTCATTGGTTCGACCCAGGCTTTGCGCCATGTGAACGGCGCGGTGCAAAGCGGCATTGCTACGGCCGTGCCTAGCACCCAGATTTTTGCCAGCCCGCTGCGCTTTGATGACAAGTGGAACGCCCAGCCCTACCTGGCTGAGAAATGGTCGCTGGCCGCTGACGGCAAATCGCTGACCCTGAACCTGCGCAAAGACGCGGTGTTCCATGACGGCAAGCCGGTCACATCCGCCGACGTGGCCTTTTCGATCATGGCCATCAAAGCCAACCACCCGTTTACCACCATGATGGGGCCTGTGGACAAGGTGGAAACGCCTGACGCCCACACCGCCATCATCCGCATGAGCACGCCGCATCCGGCCATCGTGCTGGCCATGTCACCCGCGCTGTGCCCGATTTTGCCCAAGCACATTTACGGCGACGGCACCGACCTCAAAGTGCACCCGCGCAACAGCACCGACGTGGTCGGCTCGGGCCCGTTTCGCCTGACCGAGTTCAAGGCCGGCCAGCGCCTGGTGCTCGAGCGCTTTGACAAGTTCTTTTTGGCGGGCAAGCCCTACCTGGACAAGATCATCGTCAACATCAACCCCGACTCCAACAGCCTGCTGCTGGGCCTGGAGCGTGGCGAGATTCAGATGATTCCCTACGCCACCAATTCCACCGAACTCAAGCGCGTAGCCGCCAACCCGGCGCTCAACCTGACGAACAAGGGCTTTGACGGCATTGGCGCGATCAACTGGCTGGCCTTTAACACCGCCAAAAAGCCGCTCAACGATGTGAACGTGCGCAAAGCCATTGCCCTGACCATCGACAAGAAGTTCATCAGCAAGGCGCTGCACGGCGGCTTTTCGCAGCCGGCCGACGGCCCCATCGTGGCCGGCAGCCCGTTTGCCATTCCTGATCTGATTACTTACCCGCTGGACCTGAAAAAAGCCGCCGAGATGCTGGACGCCGCCGGCTACAAGGCCGGGGCCGATGGCGAGCGCTTCAAGCTCACCATTGACTACCTGCCCGGCCAAGACGAGCAGCAAAAGAACGTGGCCGAATACATCCGCGCGCAGCTCAAAAAAGTGGGCGTGATGGTGGACGTGCGGGCGTCAGCCGACTTCCCGTCCTGGGCCAAGCGCATGGCCACGCACGACTTTGACCTGTCCATGGACGTGGTGTTCAACTGGGGCGACCCCATCATCGGCGTGCACCGCACCTACCTGTCCACCAACATCCGCCCGATTGTCTGGACCAACACCCAGTCGTATAACAACCCCAAGGTGGACGAGTTGCTCAACACTGCGGGCAGTTTGCTGGAGCCCACCAAGCGGCGCGCCTACTACGCTACCTTTCAGAAGATCGTGACCGACGAGCTGCCCATCCACTTCATCAACAACACGCCGTACCACACGGCCAGCAGCAAAAAAGTGATGAACGTACCCACCACCATCTGGGGACCGGCGTCACCTTTTGATGAGATCTACCTCAAGTAAGCGCGCTGGGGCCGTTGTAGACAGCGCTTGGCGGAGTCATCCAAGTCGTCAATTGCCGCATAAATACACAGGGATCGCCTGATCCATCGCAGCAGTCAGAAGCCACGGGGCGGTAACGACCCTTGGCTTTTTTTCTGATCGGGTTTGAAGGCGTTTCGGTCTGGAACAAATTCACGGATGCTGGTGCGACCGTAACCGGTGACGTCTTGGCCAAGACGCTGGCCACCGAGTGGGCCAATCTGTGCACTTGGCCTTCAAAAATGGTGCCTGAAATTCGGACATCCTTGAGTCGATCAACACCCATTTCAAAAGGGTCATCTTCCAGGATAGTGAAGTCTGCTTTTTTGCCGACCACTATGGAGCCAATCTCTTGGTCCATCTTGAGCGCAAAGGCCGCATCAATGGTGATGCCACGCAAAGCCTGCATAAGATTCAAGCGCTCCTCAGGCGACACAACATTGCCTGCCTTGGTCGTGCGCGTTGCAGCACACCACGCCAACAGCAAGGGCTCTGTGGGGGCCATCATGAAGTCGGAGTGGAATGAAATTTTCATGCCACTGCGCAATAAGGAACCGCAGCGAACAATTTGCGAAGCGCGTTCTGGACCCAAGCCCAAACTCGCATAACTGTCTGCCAGCGCAAAAATGAAATAAGGGTTGACCGAGGCATGCGCGCCCAGCGCAGCCATGCGCAAAGACTGCGCATTGGTGTGAAAGCCGATGTGATGCATCATGAACCGGTGATCAAACCGAGGTTTGCGTTGCTGTGCGGACTCGAGCGCGCCCAATGCTGAATCCATGCCCCCGTCGCCATTGACGTGCACGTGCAACTGATAACCCGCGTCCCAATACACCTGTACGCCCTTGGCAAGCACTTCCGGTGACATTAACCATTCACCATGATGCCCGTCGATGTAGCCCGGTTCTTTCATCTGCATCAGTTGCGAAAACATGGCGCCATCGGCAAACAATTTCACACCTTTGGAAAATCGAACCCGCCGGGTTTCTCTGGTGCGCAGCGATTCAATACTTTTTAAGCCTTGCTCAAACGGAGGGCACTGGTCTGGTTTGCCCATTATTTTTTGCCCGATTGCCCGATTGGAAAAGCCGCGCGCATCGGCGATGTTGACGATGCGAAGCGGTCGCCCTTTTTTCTCAATACAGACGTCGAGCGCATGGAGTTCAAAGTCCGGGTCTATGGCTCCAAACAACATGTCACCAGCCGTGGTTATTCCGCCTTGCTGCATCAACTGCGCCGTGATGTTGAGGCCGCGGTGATACCACTCAGGCCGTAGAAAATAGGGCATAAGCGCGGCCATCACCAGCTTATTCCCGGTCTCAAAAAAATGTCCCTGCGCTAAGTTGACCTGCGTATGACCCTGCACTTGCTCGGCCGTGATGCCAAGCTTGGCAATGGCGGCGGAGTTCATGTAGGTCTCATGGAAAGAGCGCTGCCACAGAATAACGGGGCGATCCGGGCATAGCGCATCAAGCTCTGTGCGAGTCCAGCGGCCATGCTGGGCGGGCTGGTAGCCAAAGGAAATAAACCAGTCTGATTTATCGGTGCGCGCCGCCAATCGCGCTTCCAGCAGTTCCAGATAGCGCGCGGGGTTGTCGGCAGCGGGGGCCACTTCTCCACCTTCGAGCCGCCAGGCTTCTGGTGCGATTATTTCCATCGGGGTCAGCAAGGCCCCCAAAAATGGATGGACGTGGTTGTCAATAAAACCTGGCAAGAGCACTTTGTCCTGCAAGCTGGTGTCCAGAATGACTTCTCGTCCCACACGCCAAGGAGCCATGGAAGCCAAATCACCTACCGCCACGATAAGGTCGTCGATTATTCCTACCGCCGTAGCCAGAGGGAGTGATTCATCCATGGTGTGAATCGCCCGACACGTAAAGATGCGCAGCGGCGCCCTATTTGGCACTGTGGAGGGATGGGTATTACTCATAGGGTTTCCTATTTTTTCATGCGTTTATTTTGCGGGTCATACCAAGCACCCAGTTGTGCCTGGGCTGGCACCAAGCGATCAGCCACGCCAATTTGAAAATGAGTCGCCGCTATCAGTTCAGGCGTTACCGGCTCGGAGAATTTGACGTAACCCATACCTAGGGAGGCCTCCACGCGGTGTCCGAACATGCCCGAACAAATCACGCCGGCGGGCTGCCCATTTGCAAAAATTGGCTCCTCATGCAAAAGCATTTCATTGGGATCGTTCAACTTGAATTGGAGCAAGCGCTTGCGCAAAGGGCCCTGTCCTTTTTGGGCGAGCAAGGCTGTGCGACCTTTGAATCCACCCGGTTTTTCCCAGTCGCAAGTAAACGCCAAGCCAGCCTCCAGCGGTGTGTCTTCGATGCCAATATCGTGTCCCCAGTGGCGGTAGCCCTTTTCGGTGCGGCATGCGTTGAGCGCATGAAAGCCCGCCAACTTAAGCCCATGGGCCTTGCCGGCCGTCATCACCCGTTCAAACACATGCAGCGCAAACTCGGCGGGGATGTATAACTCCCAACCCAACTCTCCCACATAGCTGATGCGGCTGGCACGCACGATGGCATAGCCGATTTCAATCTCCTTGGATGTGCCAAAAGGAAACGCCTCGTTGCTCAGATCTTCACCACTGAGGTCCGCCAACAAAGCGCGGGAATGGGGTCCCATCAGACCTAACATGGGCAGCCCGGAAGTGACATCCGTCACTGTGCAAAATACATCTATGCCGATGTGCTCTTTCAGGTAAGCCAGATCGCGCTGGTGTGAAGCCGCGGAGGTCACCACCAAGAATTGGTTCTGGGCCAGGCGGGTGATGGTCAGATCGGCCTCAATTCCACCGCGCTCGTTGAGCCATTGCGTGTAAACCAAGCGCCCCACGGGCACATCAATGTGGGCCGTGCTGATGGCATTGAGCACCTGGCAGGCATCACGCCCTTGCACCATGTACTTGGCCATGGAAGACAAGTCAAACAGAGCCACTGCGTTGGCCACCGCCTGGCACTCGGCGGCCGTGTTTTCAAACCAGTTCTGGTGTCCAAAACGGTATTCATAGTGGGGCGTGGACCCAGGCTCGCCATACCAATTGGCGCGTTCCCAACCGCCCAATTCGCCCATGCAGGCGCCTTGTAACAGCAACTGGTCATGAAACGGGGTACGACGCGCGCCTCGCGCAGTCTCCACTTGGCGAAACGGCCAGTGCATAGCGTATAAAAGCCCCAGGCTTTCTACTGTACGGTCGGCCAAATAGGCACGGGTACCCTGGCAGGGGTGCATGCGTCGCACCTCCATGCCCGGCAAATCAATGGGCACATGCCGGTCGTGTATCCATTGCGCCAACACCTTGCCGACTCCTCCAGAGCTCTGAATGCCGATGGAGTTGAATCCGCAGGCTACAAATAAATCACGCACCTCGGCGGTTTCGCCCAGCAGATACCGGTCATCCGGTGTGAAGCTTTCTGGACCATTGAACCAAGTGGCGATGCCCGTTTTCTGCAACAAGGGCACACGCTCCATGGCCTTGCTCAGGACTGGCTCGAAATGGTCAAAATCCTGGGGCAACTCGTCAAAGAAGAAGTCCTTTGGTATGCCATTCAAAGCCCATGGTTTGGCCACAGGCTCGAATGCGCCTACCAGCAACTTGCCAGCGTCTTCCTTGTAATACGCCCACTCATCTGGCACCCTCAACACAGGCAGGTTGCGGGGGACATCTGCCATAGCCTCGGTGACAATATAAAAGTGCTCGGCTGCCTGAAGCGCAAGTCGCACCCCATGTTTACGGGCAATCCAGTGGCTCCACATGCCTGCGGCCAACACTACCGTGTCTGCACGAATTTCGCCCTCTTCCTCACCACGGCGAAACCTAACTCCTACCGCCCGGCCATTCTCAACCACCAGATCGGTCACCTCCGTGTCTTCAAATATGGAAGCTCCACCCATTTTGGCGCCCTTGGCATAAGCCATGGTGGTATCTACCGGGTTGGTTTGGCCGTCATTCGGTGTCCACAAACCACCCACAACGCCTTTACTGCTAAGCAAAGGGTATTTCTCCAAAATATCTGCGGGTGTCAAGAAATCTACCTCGACACCAAACGCACGACCCATCGCACCGGTTCGTTTGAACTCTTCAAAGCGTGCCTCGGTGAGCGCCACCGCGATTGAGCCGTTTTGCTTGAATCCCGTGGCCTGTCCCGTCTCTTGCTCCAGCGTTTTAAGCAACTCGGAGGTGTACTTGGCCAGCTCTGTCAGCGTACGCGTTGCACGCAATTGGGGGACAAGTCCCGCCGCATGCCAAGTGGTGCCACAGGTGAGCTGCCTGCGCTCCAGCAGTAACACGTCTCTGATACCCAATTTGGTCAAGTGATAGGCAACGGAGCACCCAATAATTCCACCGCCAATAATGAGAACTTGGGTACGCGCTGGCATGGTCTGCATAGGTTTCTTTTGTGAAAGTTTCCGAGTGACGCCACTTTAAGCATGCACCGCCCATTGCAATTGATAAAAAATGACAGTGCTTTAACTTTAGGTGTCAAGTTGGCCACTGGACCAGCGGTCAGCGGCTCTTGTCGCGAGCCAATGGGCGGGGCTGCACCGCACTGCGCCGGTCTGCGCCAGGGGCTTGTCCAAAATGTTGGTGGTAGGCACGGCAAAAGTGCGCCAATGATTCAAAACCACTGGCCACGGCCACCTCAGTTACCGGCAGCGAGGTATTTCTAAGCAGGCTCCG